>JAICXU010000245.1 GCA_025934595.1 Polyangiaceae bacterium
CTACCGCCGCCTCGCGAAGACGTATCATCCGGACGCGCATCCGCACGCGACCGACGCGGAGCGACGCGAGCTCGCGGGACGTTTCTCCGCGCTCAGCGAAGCGTACGCGTTGCTCTCCGCGTAGTCGGCTGCGAGAAAGCTCGCCCTCCGCTCAATGAAGCAGCGTGAGCTGCGCGAGGTACATCTTCGACTCCGGAACGAAGTGTGAATCAGGAAATTTGTGGATGAGCGCGCGATACGTATTTTTCGCGTCGTTCCACGCTTGGATTTCGGTTTGGCATTGCGCGAGCTCGTAGAGCGCGTCGTCTTGCACTTCTTTGTCGGGTGAGGTCTCGCCGAGATCGGTGAGGATCGGGATCGCTTCGCGTTGCCGGCCGAGATGGCGATAGGAATCCGCGAGGCCGAGTCGCACGGAGGGCGCGATCGCCGAATCGTCTTTGTAACGGAGCGACTCTTCGTACGCGTTCGCCGCTTCTTGCCATCGTTGCGCGCGCGCCTTATCGCTCGCTTGTTGGAACGCGAGCATCGCGAGCTCGTTCTTCGCTTTTTCGACGGCGTCCGCGAACACGGCTTGCTCGGCCTTCGTGAGCGGCTCTTTCGTGATCGCGTCGTAGCCGTCGACGATCTCGGCGCGTTTGTTCTGACGAACGAGATCGTAATACTGCGTGGCTTTGAGCTCCGCGCGCGCGCGATCTTGGTCGCGCTCTTCCATCTCGCGGGATTCTTTTTTGAGGCGATCGTTCTCGGCGCTCTTTTGCTCCGTCTCGCCTTTGATCGCGTCGACGCGCGCGTCCCACGCGAACTTCAAGACCGCGAACACGACGACCACGAACACGACGTACGTGACGGCGCTATTTTGCCAAAGGCGGCCTTCGTAGGTCTGTTGCCGCTTCGCGATCGACTTGATGTCGGCCGAAAGCGCGTTCGTCAGATTGTTGGTTTTGATGACGAGGCCGCGCGATTCGATGATCTCGCGTTTGATTTCGCGGAGCTCGTCGTCCACCTCGTGCATGACCCATCCCATCTACTCGACGACGCGAAAAGAAGCTGCAACAATGTAAATGAGGAGGCTTCTTGGGACGGGCCGCGCGATCGGAGTCTTGGCGCATTTCACTCGCAGCAGCATGCGCGGTCGCCGGCATGGCGTCAGGCGCGTGGGGCTGCTCGATGATCTCCGGCCTCGACTCGCTCGAAGAAGCGGCGAGCGTCGACGAAGGCGGCCTCCTCGACGGTGAGGTCGGCCAAGAAGTCGGCGAGAGCGGCGTCGTCGGCGGACCGCCCGCGAGCGATTGCACGCCCGATCCGAATTTCTGCAACACGCATTGCGGCAGCGCCACCGACAACTGCGGTGAGCCGCGATCCTGCAGCAGCGACTGCGGACAGAACAGCACGTGCGATCCGACGACGCACACGTGCGCGTGCGCCGTCGATCCGAATTTTTGCAGCTCGCGATGCGGAAGCGCGACCGACAATTGCGCGCACGCGGTCGACTGCGGCGGATGCGACGGCGGTCTCACGTGCACGGCGGGCGGCGCGTGCGGGTGCGATCCGGAAGCGACGGCCACGGCATGTGGCTCGCGAAAATGCGGACAGACCACGAACAACTGCAGCCAAACCGTGTTCTGCGGCGCCGGCGGCACCGGATCCTGCGCGACGTCGGGCGACTTCTGTGAAGCGAACGGAACGTGTTGCACGCCGAACAACGGCGCGGCTTGCACCGGCAAGTGCAGCACGAACGCGACGAACAACTGCGGCCAGACGGTCGCATGCCCGTCGACGTGCCCCTCGGGACAAGTGTGCGCCGGCACGAGCTGCTGCACGCCCGAATCGATCGCGACGACGTGCGGCGCTTCGTGCGGTGTCACGAAAACGAACAACTGCGGGCAGCAAGTGAGCTGCGGTTGCGCCTCCGGTCAGGTCTGTTACGGCGGCTCGTGCTGCTCGCCGGAGCCCGGTTGCACGAGCGGTCACGAGTGCGGTTTGGGAACGAACAATTGCGGCCAGAGCGTCTCGTGCGGCAGCTGCTTCGACGTGTGCCCGAGCGGCGGCAGCTGCCTGTCGGGGTTCTGCCAATGCTCCTGCACGCAAATCCAGTCGGGCAGCTTTTTGACGCCGCAGGCGCTGCCGACCTGCCAGCCGCCCTGACGCTGCCGGCGGCTCCGAAGCAAAAAACGCGTCGAAATCGGCTCGCCTTGCCGCATAGCGCTTCGTCGTGCTAGCTCATCGCCCTCTTTATGAACACGACTGACATCCGCAAAGGCCTGAAAATCCAGATCGACGGCGTGCCTTACCACATCGTCGAGCACCAATTCGTGAAGCCCGGCAAAGGCCAATCGTTCACGCGCTGTCGCGTGAAGAACCTCGTCACCGGCGCCGTCATCGAGCGCACGTGGAAGAGCGGTGAGTCGGTCGAGCTCGCAGACGTCGAAGATCGGAAGATGAGCTACTCGTGGCAAGAAGCCGACACGTACGTGTTCATGGACACGACGACCGGCGATCAGATCCACGTCGAGAAAAACAAGGTCGGCGACGAGGCGCGCTTTCTCACCGAAGGCCTCGACGTCTCCGTCACGCTCTTCAACGGCAAAGCGATCGGCGTCGATCTTCCGCCGAACGTCATCATGCAAATCACGTCGAGCGAGCCCGGTATCAAGGGCGACACGGCGAGCGGCGCGACGAAGCCCGCCACGCTCGCGAGCGGCGCCGTCATCAACGTTCCGCTCTTCATCAAAGAAGGCGAATGGGTGAAGGTCGACACGTCGACCGGCCAGTATCTCGAGCGCATCAACAAATAATTCCGTCATCGTTAGACGCGCCAGAACTGGCGGACGCACGCGCCATTCTGGCGCCGAGAAACCATCATCGAAATTTACGGACACAAGAGCGGCCTTTCGCCGAGCGCGGTAAAAACGCTCGAGCGCATTTACCGGCGGCGCGTTCCCATCGAGCAGATGGCGACGGCGGAATTGGTGCGCTCGCTCGTCGAAGCGTCGGTCGAAGCAGGCCGGCAAGTCGGCGCGCTCGTACATCGATCGGGTCAGGTCGACTACGTCGTCGTCGGTGACGCGGGGAAGCTGATGCTCCCGGACATCGGACGTCTCCGCGCGGCGGAGGGACGCTTCCGCGGGCTTCGTCTGATTCACACGCACGTGCGCGGCGAGCCTTTGACGAAAGACGATCTCGTCGATCTCGTGCGCCTCCGGCTCGACATCGTCTGCGCGATCCAAATGGCGCCGAGCGGCGAGCCCCGCGGCGTCGTGTACGCGCACAACGTCCCGCCGGTCTGGACGCGCGACGGGTCGCGCGCGGGCGATCAGGCGGGCGCTTCGCTCGACGACGAGGTGGCCACGCCGTATCGGCAAATCGGCCCGATTTCGATCCAAGAAGCGACGCACGTGAACGTGGGCGCGCTCATGCACGATCTCGAAGCCGAGTTCGCGACCGTGTCGAAATCGCGCGCGGTGAAGGCGAAAGACGGTCGCGCGATCCTGGTGCACGTGTTCGTGAAGGGAAAAGACGAGCACGTCCAAGAATCGGTGAAAGAGCTCCGGGAGCTCGCGCGCACCGCCGGTCTCGACGTGGCAGATGCGATCGTGCAAGGCCGCGACAAGCTCGATCCGAAATTCGTGATGGGGCGTGGGAAGCTCGACGACGTCGTCGTGCGTTCGGCGATGGTCGACGCCGAGACGCTCATCTTCGATCGCAATCTGACGCCCGCGCAGGCGGCGGCGATCGCGAAGACGACGGACTTGAAGGTGATCGATCGCTCGCAGCTCATCTTGGACATCTTCGCGCAGCGCGCGGAAGGCGCCGACGGCAAGCTGCAAGTCGAGCTCGCGCAATTGAAGTACTCGCTTCCGCGTCTCGGCACGAAAGACGACTCGCTCTCGCGTTTGACCGGCGGAATCGGCGGGCGAGGCCCGGGTGAGACGAAGCTCGAGATCGGAAAGCGTCGCGCGAAAGATCGCGTGAAGCATCTCGAAGACCAACTGAAGAAGCTCGGCAAGCAGCGCGCGCAGCGGCGGCGGCGGCGAACGCGCACCGACATTCCCACGATCGCGATCGTCGGTTACACGAACGCGGGCAAGAGCACGCTCCTCAATACGCTCACCGCGAGCGACGTCCTCGCCGAGGACAAATTGTTCGCCACGCTCGACACGCGCTCCCGCAACCTTCGCGTCGGCTGGGCGGGATACGGAGAGCGCGAGGTCGTCATCACCGACACGGTCGGATTCATTCGCGACCTACCGAAAGATTTGTTCGCCGCGTTTCGCGCGACGTTCGAAGAAGCGGCGGACGCGGATTTGCTCGTCCACGTGATCGACGCGAGCGATCCCGCGCTCGATCAGCACATCGCGACGACGAACAAGGTGCTCTCGGATCTGAAGCTCGACACCATCCCGTGCATCGTCGTGCTCAACAAGTGCGATCTGCTCGATCCCATGGAAAAACAAGTGCGATTGCGATCGCACCCGGGCGCCATCGCGCTGTCGGCGACCGATCGCGCGAGCACGAAGCCGCTCCTCGCGCGCATCGCGCAGGAGCTCCACGAACGTTGGGACGCAGCTGCAAAGGGCCCCGTGCTCTCGCCCGACGAGCCCGAAGCGGAAGTCCAAGACCAAGACCTCGACCAAGACCTACGGGCGGACGAGGGTGAGGCCACGACGCTGGAACAAATGCTCGCCGCCGCCGGCAAGCGTCCGAAGAAATCGGTCTCTCGAAATACCTGAAGGCGAAATACCTGAAGGCGAACCGCCAAGTCGCCAAGGCGCCAAGAAAGATCTGGGTTTTGTGATCCCCCAAATCCTCGGCGTGCTCTGCGTCTTGGCGGTTCGCCCTTTTTTTGGATCTAAATCGGATCGGCCAAAATGAGCGTCATCGATTTCTTTTCTGCGCCACGCTTCACGACGACCGGAATTTTCGTGCCGAGCGGTTTGTAGAACGTCGAGACGAAATCGAAATGCAGCGAAGCGTCGGCGCCGGCGATCGAGATCAAGCGATCACCGCGAGCCACGCCCGCAGCGTCCGCCGATCCTTTCGGCGCCGTCGAGACGATCACCCACGGATGCGTGGCGTCGCTCGGATCCGGCTGGCTCACCATCGTCCACCACGTGTGCGAGAGCGCGGGCGGACGCGTGCACGATCCTTCGACCCACAATTTTCGGCTCGCCATGTCGAAGACGATCGCGTCGCATCGCGATAGCGCCGCGTTGCCGATGAGGCCCGCCAGAATTCCCGTGTCCGGCGACTCCGATGATTCGACGAGGTCGTGCTCGGCTTTGATCGGCCCGAGCTCGGTCGTGGAACGAAAAAACCACGAGCTCGTGACGTCCGTGCCGGCGGAGAATTGGCCCATCACCGCGACGTTCGGACGCTCGCCGGGAAATCCATGCGCGAGCGCCCACTTCGAGTAAAGCGAAAAGCCCTCGGCATTTCCCGTGTCGATCACGAAGGGCGCCGCCGCCGGTTTCGTCTCGCCGATGCTCGCCGTCGCCACGAATTTGTCCTCGAGATCGCGAATCGGAATCGCGGCCGCCTTCGCATCGTGGAGCGCGTCGGCCGTCTTCGCGAACACGATCTCGTTCTTTTTGTAATCGACGCGCACGGCGATGCCCTCGAACATCGACCACCCGAGGACGACGTCCGGCCGATTCGGTCCGAACTGATCGAACGCGGGGATCGGTACGCGCGCGCCCGGCAAATTCTTCACGCCGAGCGCGCCGACACTGACGTCGGCCATCGTGCCGATCC
>JAICXU010000257.1 GCA_025934595.1 Polyangiaceae bacterium
CGCGTGGATCGCAGCCCGCGAGCGCAGCGATTTTGGCGCGCGCATCCTCGACGACCGCGCGCGCTTTGCGACCATCCGCGTGGATGCTCGACGGATTCGCCCACGCCGAGCCTGCGGCGTCGCGTTGCGCGTCGAGCACCTCTTCGAGCGGTGGCGTCGTCGCGTTGAAATCCAAGTAGACGCGCGCGAGATTCATCGAGCGCGTTCTTTGTAGGTCGTCCCGCGCACCCAGTCCCAAATGGGGACCGTCACGTTGAAGTTCCATTTTTGCATCAGCTCGGGATCGTGGTGGGTCGCGTGATGCTTCCGCAGCGTCGCGATCCCGGGGAATTTCCCTACGAAGCTGTCCAGCGGCATGTGATACGCGAGATGCAGCCACTCGTACGACAACACGTAGAACGTCGTCGTCATCACGAAGAGCGCGCCCAAATTCCGCTCTCCCGCGAGCGCGAGAAGGATGGCGCCCGGCACCGTCACCGCCAAAATCGTGAGCACACCGTAGAACGGAATCAAGACGAGCCGCCACTCGCGACGATCGCGAATCGACATGTCGTGCGTGACGAAGATCATGTGGTGCTGCGGCGTGTGACGGTCGTAGAGAACTTGGAGCGGCGGCGTTCGCTTGTGCAAAAGATACTTGTGCGCGCGCCACTCGGCCGCGTTCGAGATCAAGTACACGAGCGGCACGATCAAGAGCTCGTACGGCTTCACGTCGCGGAGCTGCATCGCCGCCAGCACGATGCACGCGATGCCCACCGTCGACGGAAAGAGCAAATGCAGGAGCGGCGAATACCAGCTCGGGATCTCGGCGTTTGCTTTCTCACGCACGCGATTCCGCATGTCTTCATGGAGATTCACTCCATGATCGACGAGCGCGGTGCGCGCGAGGTCAGGCATGACCTTGGTCGAGAACGACGGTGGTGGGTGCGCGTTTCGCGACGGAGAGCGTGAACGCAGCGCCCGGAAGGAGCGTGCCTTCGATCTTCGCGCCGTGCTCGACATGCAAATCGCCGCCGAGACCGCGGGCCACGCGGCGGGCGATCGCGAGACCGACGCCGACGCCACCGTGCGCGCGCGTCGCCGAGCCGTCGCCTTGCACGAAAGGCTCGAAAATACGCTCCGTGCGCTCTTTCGGAACGCCCGGCCCGCTGTCGGCGACGACAAGCTCGTAGGTCGCTTCGGTCTCCCAAATGCCGAGCCCGACCGAGCCGCCTTGCGGCGTGAACTTCGCCGCGTTGTCGAGCAGCTGCAAAATCGCGCGGAGCAATCGATCCGAGTCGCCGTACGCCGGAAGCGGCCCGCGCGGATACTCCTCGAGCACGGTGATGTGATGCTCCGCGAACGCGTCGGCATGATGCGCGACGGCGCGGCGCACGGTGTCGAGAAAATCGTACTCGCGATGGAAGAAGCGCATCTTCCCCGTCTCGAGACCGGTGACGTCGACGAGGTTGTCCAAAATTCCGCGGAGTCGCCGCACGCAGTCATCCATCGCGCGGAGCGCTTTTTTCTGGGGGTTCGTGAGATCGCCGAGCTCTTCGTCTTGCATCATGCGGAGATAGCCGACGATCGGCGTCATCGGCGTCGCGAGCTCGTGCGAGATGTTGCGATAGAATTCGGTGCGCACGCGGTCGAGATCGCGGAGGCGCTCGTTCGCGGCCGACAGCTCCGCGACCTTCGTTTCGAGATGCGCCACGATTCGCCCGCTCTGCACGCGAAGACGCTCGCCCGTCGCGTCGGCGTTCATCGAATCGAGCCGCTCACGATGTCCTGCGAGATACGCGCGCACTTGCCGCGCGAAATTGCGCGCGTCGATCGGCTTCTGCAAAAATCCATCGCACCCGACCGCGAAGCTCGTCTCGCGCTCGCCTTCGGCGGTGATCGCGACGATCGGAACGCCTTTCAGCCCACCGTCCGCGCGCAAACGAAGCGTGACCTCGTAGCCGTCGAGGCCGGGAATGTTCAGATCGACCAGGACGAGATCGGGGCGTTGCGAGAGCGCAAGGCGCACGCCCTCGAGCCCGTCGGCCGCCTCGATGACGTCGACGCCGTCGGCAACGAGGAGCTTCCGGACGAGCAGCCGATTGCGCGGATCGTCTTCGATATGCAGGACACGAGGCATGGGGCTTTACATCTATTCTAGCCCGACTAGTTTTGCGGCGGCACATGTCCCCTCGTCGGCTTTCCCTCCATTCCAAAATTTCCTGGGCGATTCTCGGCGCAGTCGCGCTTTTTCCGCTCGCTTGCACGAGCCTCACGTCTCCTCCGGAGCCGGAAGAAATCGCCTCCGCGTCGAGCGCGAACGCGGGGTCGCCCTCCTCGGGCGCCGGCCAAGTCGCCTCCATTCGCAATCCGCACGCGCCGCCGCCCGACACCGCGCCGGCCCCGGAAGGCAAGCTCGAGGTCTCGGAGACGGCGGCAGGAAAAGGCACGCCCGCGAAAGCCGGCGACAACGTGACCGTCAACTACGTCGGCAAGCTCACCGACGGCAAAGTGTTCGATCAGTCGCGCGGCAAGCCGTTCACGTTCCAGCTCGGCGCGGGCCACGTCATCAAAGGCTGGGATCAAGGGCTCCTCGGCATGAAGCCCGGCGCGAAGCGAACGCTGACGATCCCGCCGTCGCTCGCGTACGGCGCGCGGGGATTTCCGCCGGCGATCCCGCCGAACTCGACTCTCGTCTTCGACGTCGAGATGGTGTCGATCGCGCCCGGCAATGCGCATTGAAATTCCTCTCGCGAAGTGGCCCGCAGTGGGCTGCGCAATCGCGTGCGGTCTTCTTTATTTTCTCGCGTTCGCGGGCGTCGACATCTGGCCGCTCGCGTTCATCGCGTTCGTTCCGCTCTTCGTAGCCATAGAAGGGCAAACGCCGAAGCGCGCGCTTTGGCTCGGCGTGCTCGCGGGCGGCACGATGAACCTCGCCGGATTTTATTGGCTCATCGGCATGCTGCAGACGTTCAGCGGCTTTCCGTTCGTCGCGTGTCTCTTCTTCGCCGCCGTCGTGTGCGGATATCAAGGCGGTCGCATCGGTCTGATGACGTGGCTCTATGCCCGCGCGCGCGA
Source organism: Polyangiaceae bacterium (assembly GCA_025934595.1). Classification (GTDB taxonomy): domain Bacteria; phylum Myxococcota_A; class Polyangia; order Polyangiales; family Polyangiaceae; genus JAICXU01. The sequence goes on from JAICXU010000257.1 coordinate 3,058, forward strand.
TCGCGGTTGGCCGCGCGCGCCGATCGCGATCATCGCGTTCGCGGCGAGCGAGCTCGTCTATCCGCTGCTTTTTCCCTGGTATTTCGCGGCGACGGTGCACGGCGTTCCGGCGCTCACGCAGACCGCCGATCTCGGCGGACCGATCTTGGTCGGCGTCGTGCTGCTCGGCGTGAATCTCGCCGAGACCGAGCTCGTGCTCGCAAAGCTCACGAACGGCACGCCGAACCGGCGCGTGCTGGCGGGCGGCACCCTCGGCCTCGGGCTCGCGCTCGTCTATGCCGCGATTCGCATCCATGGCGTCGACGCAAAGTGCGCGAAGGCGGAGCAGGTGCGCGTCGGCATCGTGCAAGGCAACATGGGTCTCTTCCAGAAGCGCGAGGATCCGGGCGAAGGACTGCGCCGGCATCTTCGGCTCACGCAGGAGCTCAAGAAACGCGGCGTCGATTTCGTCGTGTGGAGCGAGTCGTCGGTCACGTATTCGGTCGCCGAAAAATCGGCGTCGAGCTTCATGCAAGCGAACGTCGCCGGTCGCACCGGCATCCCGATGATCTTCGGCGCCGTGCTCTATCGACGTGATCCGGATCGCGCGCGCTACTTCAACACGGCGATCTCGACCGACGAGCACGGCAAGATGACCGCGCGCTACGACAAGCACTACCTCCTCGCGTTCGGCGAGTATCTGCCGTTCGGCGACACGTTCCCGATCCTCTATCAATGGTCGCCGAACAGCGGAAAATTCTCGTCCGGCGTCGCGCTCGATCCGCTCCTCGTGCAAACCGCGTCGGGCACGCACAAAGTCAGCGTGCTCGTTTGCTACGAAGATATTTTGCCGGGCTTCACGCGCGACGCGGTGAACCATGCCGATCCCGAGATGCTCGTGAACATGACGAACGACGCGTGGTTCGGCGACACGCTCGAGCCCTGGCAACATCTCGCGCTCGCCGAGTTTCGCGCCATCGAGCATCGACGCTATCTCGTGCGCGGGACGAACAGCGGAATCTCGGCCGTCGTCGATCCAGTCGGACGTCTCATCGCGAAATCGCATCCGTTCGAATCCGAAGCGATCGACATGAGCGTGCGCTGGCTACACGCGACGACGCTGTACGAAATTTGGGGCGATTTCCCGTGGTATTTGGCCACCGTCGCCGCCATCGCCGCCGCATTCATGCGCAAAAAAATGCCGCTGCCTCCGAGCGAAAAATCCGAGACTACGAAAGAAGCGGCAAAAAAAGACGCCGCCGCGGATGCAGTCACCACGGCCCCATGACTTCGAAGTCACGCACCCCTCGCCTGAACGATGCGGCGTGAACAAAACGCGCGAAGACGCGTCGAATGAGGAGCGCCGCGGTTCGGCGCGATGGCTTGTACCGGCTGACCGTTTACGGGGAATTACCGCGCAAAGGTTGACGTCGCGCGTCGCACCGTGCACCTTTTCGCTGCAGCTTTCGGACTTTTTGAGGAGGAACGAAAATGAAGGTCTCTTGGCGAGTCTTGGCTTTGGCGTCTGGCGTGGTCCTCGGAGCGATGGTCGGCGCGGCGTGTACGGTAACGACGAGCGGTGACGACGACGCGGGCGATCTCTTCGGCGACTCGGGCACGGGCAGCGACACGTCGACAGGCGACACCGGCACGAGCGACAGCGGCCCGGGCGCGTGCACGAGCCGCAACGAGGTATACATCGACGGCGGCCAGCAACAGGTCGACTTCGGAAGCGCCGCTTGCAACACCTGCATGGACCAAAGCTGCTGCACGCAGCTCGCCGGATGCTTCGAAGATCCGACCGGCCAGTGCCAAGAGCTCGAAGACTGCCTGAATTCCACGGTCGACGCCGGCGACGACGGCGGCTTCCAGCAGACCTGCGCGGACCTCTATCCGTCGGCCGTCGATCTCCACAACGCGTGGGCTGACTGCCAGCAATCGAGCTGCTCCACGCAGTGCCAGTGACGCCTAGACCTTCATCGCTTTTTTGAGGCGTTTCGCATCTGCAAACATATCGACGTTCGTGAATACGTACGTCGCGTCTTTGTGCGTGGCTTGCGCGGCGAGATCCGCGAGGCGCTCGATCGCCGGATCCTCGTAGCGGCTCTTGTGCCCCGCGGGGCCCGGCAAGCGGTAATACGCGACCGGGGCGTTCGACAAGCCGGAGACGAGCGGATCGCGAGCGGCGATGGCGCCGGCTTCGGTGGCGAGCGCCTCGGCGTCGTCGGCGTTCCAGCTCGGCGGAGGCTCCCACACGACGCGCGCGAACTTGCGCTTCACGGCGGTGAGAAATTCGCGCACCGCCTGCTTGTTGCTGCGGCCGCTCGCGAACTCCGGCGGCGCGACGAAGATCGCGACCTTCGCCTGCAGCTCTTTCGCGACGTCGGTGAGGCTCTTCAGCGCGCTCTCGACGACCTTGCCGTCACGAAACCCTTCTTGTCCGATTTCGCGCGGAGCGAGGAGCGAGAACGCGAATCCGGGCGGCGCCTCGCGTTTCCAGCGTCGAATCGTCCCCATGCCGGGAAGCGCGACGTGCGTTTCCTGCACCTCGACGAACATGAACTCTTTGAAGTAGCGCGTCGCGGGGACGGGGAAACCGGCGCAGCCGATTGTAATCATGCGGCGCGGCGAGCTTAGCACGGGCTTTTCTGGAGA
>JAICXU010001054.1 GCA_025934595.1 Polyangiaceae bacterium
GATCGGCTGCACGCTGAGCGGCATATAGGTGTTCGTGTACCGATTGCGAAATGCCCTGGTATTTCCCGACGATTGATCGAGCTCGATGCCGTTGTCGTAGCTGCCGTTCACGTCGTTTCCGTAAAAGTCGACGGCTCGCGCGCCCACGGTCTCGACCTTCATCGCGTCGCCGAAGCCCGAGATCGTGTTGTGGCAAACGACGTGACCGTCGCCTTCGACGTGGATTCCGTCGTCGTTTGCATGCGCGCCGTTGTCGTCGCTGTACACCGACGGCCACGTGAGCCGGCCTTCGAGCACGTTGTCGCAAATGTAGAAGTCCGATTGATTCGGATTCGATCCGAAGCCGAGGACCACGTCTTTGGCGTGCACGCGTCTGATGACGTTCGCGGTGGCGGGATTTCCGTGAAAGCGGAGCGCGCGCTCGTCGTGTTGCAACGTGACCTTTTCGACATGCGTGTAGCTGCCTTCGATCGCGAGCACATTTCCGCCCGCGTTTCCGCCGTCCAAGATCACCGCGTCGCGATCGACGCCCGTAATGACGATGGGGTCGTCCGCCGTGCCGCTCGCGTTCAGCGTGAACTCGCCCGCATACGTCCCCGCGGCGAGCGTGATGACGTCGCCGGGCGCCGCCGCCGCCAAGGCGGTCGTCAAATCGGCCGCAGTCGCGACGTTCACGACGTGCGGATGGGCGGGATTTTCCGCAGGAATGGCGCGTGTGGTGCCCGTGATCATAGCCGTCGAATTTCCGCCATCCGGATCGTGAGCGGTGAGCTCGATGTCGTACGTGGCGCCGGGCGCGAGATCGAAAATCGTTCCCGCGAACTCGCTGACCGCCGTGCCCGCGGAGACGAGCTCCGGATGCACGCGATAAAGAGGCAGCGCGTCTTGGTAGCTGCCACCTTGCAAGCGAACGCGCACCGTCACCGTCGAATCGAAATCGTCGTCGCCGGTGAGCGGCAGCCGCACCCCGAGCGAAACGACGGTCGGGCGATCGAGCGTGGGAGCCCCCGCGTGCAGCACGTCGTCCGCGCGCGCAACTCCAGTGGCGAGCAGGACGCTGGCGATCGCAGAACCGATGACATGCTTTTGCATGTCTCGAGCTTACAACTACGTCGCGATCTGCGGATGCATGCGCTCGCGTTTCGTGTGCTTCGCGGGGCGCAGGTGCCCGAAGAGATAGATGCCGCCCATCACCGCCGTCCACGGGCGAAAGTGTTGGAACGTCGTGTACCACTGCAAGGGGCGCGGCCGCGAAAGCGCGGGCTTCAATCCGCATGCTGCGGCGTGATCTTGAGCGCTCTGGAATGCGTCGGCGAGCTTGGCTTCGACGACACGCGGCGACGCTTTCTCACGCGCGATTTTCGCAGCCGTTTTTCCGATACGACCGCGACGCTCGGGATCGGCGAGGAGATCGAGCACCGCGCGACCGTAGGCTTCGTCAGCCTCGGCCTCACGATTCACGACGACGATTTCTCGATTCGCGGACGCCGGACGCGAGGAATCGCGATTGCCGGGCGCGAGCAAGACGCCGTTCACGCCGTCTTGAATTTGCGCTGAAACGCCCATGCCGTCGGCAAAGGCCACCGTCGGCGTTCCGCACCAGAGCGCTTCACCGAGCACGTTTCCGTAAGTCTCGCTGAGCGAGCCGTGCACGAAGACGTCGGTGTACGCATAGAAGTCCGCCATCTGCGTGAACGGAACCTCGCCCGGAAAGAAGACGCGATCGGCCACGCCGAGATC
>JAICXU010000554.1 GCA_025934595.1 Polyangiaceae bacterium
CGGCCGCGCGAACGGCGCGCCCTCGGCGAGGCGCAGGTTCATGAGGCGGAAATACGACGGGTCGACACCGACGAGCTTTCCGGAGCGGTGGCGCCCCTCGCGCGTGCGACCGGGGTGCCGATCGCGTTCGTGGGCTCGGGCGCGAAATCTACTGAAAAGAAAAACTTGGAGGCGAATCTCGCGTCCGGAGCCATCTCGGTGGCGATTGGAACGCACGCGCTTTTTCGCGAAAGCGTGCAGTTCAAGAACCTCGGCCTCGTGGTCGTCGACGAGCAGCATCGTCTCGGCGTTGCGCAGCGCCTTCATTTGTCGAGAAAACAAGGCAAAGCCTTGTTCGTACCGCACCTCCTCACGCTGAGCGCCACGCCGATCCCGCGGTCGCTCGCGCTCGCGCTTCGTGGTGAGCTCGCCACGAGCCATCTGTCGGAGCGTCCGAAAGGCCGCGTGCCGGTCCAAACCGAAATCGTTTCAAGAGAAGGTTTTGAGAATATCGTCGCGCGGATCCGAGAAGCCTGCGGGCGAGGGGAGCGTGTGTTCTTCGTGGCGCCACGCATCGAGGTCACCGGCGAGGACGACGTCACCGACCCCTCGTTCGGCGCCGTCGATCGCGCGAAGACACTGGCGAAGCTCGTCGCGCCGTTTCGCGTGAGCCTCGTGCACGGCGCGCAAAAACCGGCCGAGCGCATGGCCCACATGCGCGATTTTCGCGCGGGCCGCACGCAGCTCCTCGTCGGCACCACCGTCATCGAGGTCGGTGTCGACGTTCCGGAGGCCACGCTCATGGTCATCGACGGCGCCGACCGCTTCGGTCTCGCGCAGCTTCATCAGATGCGCGGACGCGTAGGCCGCGGAGAAAAGCCCGGCACGTGCATCTTGATGCACGACGCCAAGCCCACCCTCCTCGCCACGAAGAGGCTGGAAATCCTGCGCGATCATGCAGACGGCGCCACCGTCGCGCGCATGGATCTCGAGCTTCGCGGCGCGGGCGACCTCGGCGGCACACGGCAATCCGGGGCGGAAGAAGAGCTCCTTTACCTCGATCCGAGCTCGCCGCCCGGATGGCTTTCGCGCATCGACGCCTACGCTCGCGAGATCGACGCCGCGGATCCGCACCTCGAAAAGCCGGCGCATGCAGCCCTCGCGCACTTCGTGGCGTCCGTCCTTCGCGCGCTCGTGGTGCGCGCCGAAGCAGGTTGATAGAGTCCGAGACCGCGCGTGCTTCGCTCCTTCCTTGGATTTTTGCGAAATGCCGGCGCCGTGATCGCGGCCTGGGTGCTTTGCATTGCGGCCGAGCATCTCGCGGTCGGCTTCGGATTTCGGCGTCTGTTCGTCGCGCCGTGGGAGATGGGCCTCGCGCGAACGCTCGTGACGCCGATCGCGCTCGCAGCCCTCTTGCCGCTCGCGCTCGTCGTGGCGCTGTCGAAACCCTTGTTTTCTCGGGTGACGGAGAGTCGCCTGGCTCGCTGTCTCGTCACGTCGCTTGCCGTGGAGCTCGCGGTGATCGTCGCGCTCGGCTCGTCGCACGGGCGACATTTTTCGCGCGTGCAAATGCGCGCTGCGTTCGTCGGCGTCGTCGCTCTGCTCACGCTCTTCAACGCCTACGTGACGGTCGGCGTGCTCGCGCGCGTCTCCCATCGCACACGCGCCATCGCAGGATTTGCGCTCGCGGTTTTTGCGTGGTGTCTCGACGCGTTCATTTTACCGCGTCTTTACCCTGCATTTCACGCGGGCTGCTTCGTGTCGCTCTTGGCTTCCGCTGCGCTCGCCGCGCCGTGGATCGCGCAGTCGAACGTGGCCTCGACGATCGCGCTCGTGCTCGCGCTCGGGTCTTGCGCATGGGCGCCCCACGCTGCGAAGAAGCTCGCCACGGTCGACAATCTGCGCATCGTCCTCCTCGAGCACGCGCCGATCCTCGGACGGGCGGTGAAGCTCGCCGCCCAAATCGCGCCGCCGCCATCCGCACCCGCCGGCAACCAAGTGATACCGAACGCGCCGAAACAGCCGGCGGCGCGGTCGCTCGATTGGAGCGGCGACGACATCATCCTCTTGTCGATCGACGCGCTTCGCGCCGATCATCTCGGCGCGTACGGTTACGCGCGCGCCACGTCGCCGCACATCGACGCGCTCGCGAAAGAAGGCGTCGTGTTCGACGCCGCGTATTGTCCGACGCCGCACACGTCGTACTCGATCACGTCGATGATGACGGGCAAGTACATGCGCCCGCTCTTGGCGCTCGGCCTCGGCGACGACTCCGAGACTTGGGCGGCCGCGCTTCGTCGTTATGGCTACAAAACAGCGGCTTTTTACCCGCCCGCCGTGTTCTTCATCGACGAAGAGAAGTTCGCGGGCTTCGAAGATCGCAAGCTCGATTTCGAATACGCGAAGGTGGAGTTCGCCGATCCAGCTCTTCGCGCATCGCAAGTCGACACGTATCTGCAGACCGCCGATCCCTCGCGGCCTCTCTTCATGTGGGTGCATTTCTTCGAGCCGCACGAGCCCTACGAAATGCATCCGGATCATCCATTCGCCGATGGTCCCTCGAGCGACGTCGATGCGTACGACAGCGAGATCGCGGCGGCGGACGAAGGCGTCGGTCGCATCGTCGCGGAGGTGCGTGCGAAGCGTCCACGCGCGATCTTCGTCGTCACCGCCGATCACGGCGAAGAGCTCGGCGATCACGGCGGGCGCTACCACGGCACCACCGTGTACGAGGAGCAAGTGCGCGTGCCGCTCGTCGTCGTCGCGCCGAAGGTCGTGCCCCATCACGTGACGACGCCCGTGCAGACCATCGATCTCCTGCCCACCGTGATGTCGGCGATCGGAGTCCCGACTGCGCCGCGCATTCGAGGTCGCGACGACGGCGCGCTCATCGCATCGAATTCGAGCAAGGGCGCTGACGGCGGTTTTGCGTTCGCCGAGACGGACACGATGACGCTCGTCGCCACGAACGCAGACCGGCTCATTTGCCGGCGCGCCGTCGACGCCTGCGCGCTTTACGACATTTCGTCGGATCCGCACGAAACCGCGGATATTTCGCCGCAAAATGCAGAGAAAGTACACGCATTGCGTGCGCTCGGCGTCGCCACCATGCGCGAGACCGGGCGCTTCGAAGGGAAGGGCGCCGACCTTCCCGACGCGCTCCGCCGAGGCGCACAGGGAGACGTCGCCGCGGCCGAGGAAGTCGCTGCGCTCCTCGACGACGCGCGCGCCGACATTCGGCTCCGTGCTGCCGAGATCCTCTTCGATCTGCACGCCAAGAGCGCGGAGCCCGCCGCGCGACGGGAAGCGAATTCGGCGAATGCCGATCCCGACGTCGCAGAATGGTGCGCGCTCGCGCTCGTTCGGATGGGCGCGAAGCCGTCGCCCAAAGCGGAGCTCGCGCTTCACGATGCGCGCGCTTCCTTCCGACGCGCGGCCGCGTTGGCGTTCGCGGAGCAGGGTGACGCACGAGGCGCCGCCGATCTCGCAGCGTGGTGGCGCGACGACGGCACGAAGCTCGAGTACATGCGCGCGCTCGACGTGCTCGCGGCCCTCGGAAAAATCAAAGCGACCGACGCCGTCGGCCCGCTCGTCGCGACGCTCGATGACGTGCGCCTGCGGCCGTTCATCGCCGACGCGCTCGGAAAAA
>JAICXU010001041.1 GCA_025934595.1 Polyangiaceae bacterium
AATCGTCCGCTTCTTCGGCGAGGTTCGCGGCGTCGGAGTAGCTCGCCTCGCTCGCTTCGACCTGCGCCTGCTCGAGATGCGCCTTCGCGTAGTAATACTCGTACGGCGCGAGCCGCTCGGCGTTGAGCTCGCGCGCTTCGGCGACGCGTTGCGATGCGCCCGTCACCTCGACGGCGTAATAGACACCGCCGCATCCGAGGGAGCTGCTCGCTGACACGACGATCGCCGCGAAGAGGAGCGTGCGCATTCCGTCCCTAGAAACTATCCGTTTTCGAGCAACGGACGAAACAAATACGAAGCTAGATCTTGCGGAAGACTCCGACGACCACCCCGAGCAGCATCGTGGGGCGGAAGTCCATCGCGCGTACGTAGATGGGCGCCATGGCCTTGTTCGCGGGCTGGAAGCGAACGTGGTCCTTTTCCGGGTAGTAGTATTTCACCGTCGCTTCGTCGCCGATGAGCGCCACCACGATCTCGCCGCGCTGCGCGGTGATTTGTTTTTTCACGAAGATGTAATCGCCGCTGAAAATGCCGGCTTCGATCATCGAGTCGCCGTGGACGCGCAGGCCGAACACCTCGCGGCCGCCTTTCACGAGCCCGCGATCGATGCTGACCGTGTCGATGACGTGCTCTTCGGCGAGCAGGGGCAGACCGGCGGCGACGCGACCGACGATCGGGATCTCGATGATGTCGGCGTCGTTCGCGGGCTCCTCGCCGAGCGAATCGCCCAAGTCCACGCGGTGCGCTTTTCCATTCGCGCCGTTCGCGTGACCGCCGTTCAGAGAAGAGAGACCGGGGAGCTCGGGCGTTTCACCGAGGCGCGGGCCGCTTCCAGCAGAGATCGGACGCGCGACAGGACGAAGCGCGCGCGATTTCAGGTCCTCGCGCGTGAGGTAGCCCTTGCGCTCGAGCGCACGAAGATGGTCGTTCACTCCGTTCGTGGATCGGATGCCCATGCGGGCGCCGATTTCGCGAAGCGTCGGCGGGTAGCCGCGATCGGTGATCGACTGGCGAATGAAGTCCAAGACCATTTGCTGGCGATCGGTCAGCCCTTGCATACTGCACAGAATACTGAACGCGCGTTACCCCGTCAACAACTCGACGAAAAGTTGTGGATAAGTGTCGAAGACCGAGGCCTAAATCAGGCCTAAACCAAGACCGAGACCGAGACGGAGACCCGCATGAAAAGGCTGAAAAACGGTCTCGAACGCGAGCAACGGCAATCGCCTAGGTCTCAGGTCGAGGTCGAGGTCTCGGTCCTTCACTTCGTCCATTGCGCGAGAATCTGCGCTTCGAACGGGTCGCCATGGCAGGTCTCGCAGCCGTGCTCCTTCTTGTCGACTCTCTTCAGCTTCGCGACGAAATTCGCATCCATCCATTTCGAGAGCGCCTTCTTGTCCGTGCGATCGAGGAGCTTGCGTCGCCCTTGATGACACGAGTCGCAGTAGATTGGCGCGCCGCTGTTCATCGCGAGCCCGCGCACGTAGTCGTCCCACATATGCGCGGCGATTTTTTTCATCGGCGTCGGCGCGGAGAAATCGGACTCGTTGTGGCAGTCGCCGCATTTCATGCCGAGCGATTTCGTGAACGTGCGCATCACTTTGCGAAGCTTGTCGGGCTCGATCTTCGAGAGCGTCGGCAGTGATCTCGCGTCGAGCCCGATGCCCTGCAAATCCGCCGTCATCGTCGTGTCGGAGATCGCGGTCATCGGACCCTTGAATTCCCCGGTCGACGGCGCCGGCGCTTGCGCGGACGAAGCCGAGGGCGCGGCGGA
>JAICXU010001113.1 GCA_025934595.1 Polyangiaceae bacterium
GGCACGCCCCATTCCGTCACCCATTGCAGGACGACGTTCTCGGGGTGCGTGAACACGTAAAAGCCGGAGCCCACGCGATCGGCGGGAAAAACGCTCTGAAATGCGCCGCGGCCGAGGCCGAAGATCGGAAAGCGGCGCACGGTGAGGAGCACATTTTTGAAGAGCGAAAATTTGCTCACGTCGCGCGACGCGAGCTCGTTCCAGGCCTCGTCCGACGAAGCGAGCACGAACATCACGACGGTGACGCCGGCGAGACACGCGAGCGCGACGAAATCGGCGCGCATCGATCGATTCGTGTGCGAGCGCGCGGCGCGATCGAGCGCGAAGACGGCGACCGCGCAGATGCCCATCGACAGCAGACCGCCGCGCGAGGCGATCCACACTTGCACGACGATCAAGAAGAGAGCGGCGCCTCCCGAGGCGTAGCGCGGACTCTGCGGGCGCGGCGCGATGGCCTGCGCGAGCGCGAGCGCGAACGCGATGTTGATGTACGCCGCGAGGGAGTTTGGATTGAGCAGCGGCGCGATGTGGCGATCGCCGATCTGCGTCTCCGGCTGATAGATGCCGAACACTTTGTGCAGGCCGAACGCGGGATGAAGAAGCGCGGCCAGGCCCAGCGCGAGCCCCGTCACCGTCACCGCCGTCGAGAGCACGAGCACCCCGCGACGCGTGGCCGTCAAGCGCACGGCGGCGAGGAACACGATCGCGTACGTGATGCCGCGAAGGACCTCGACGTGCGTGGCGTTCGGATCGAGCGAGATCGGCGCGAACGAAGGCCCGTCTTGATGCAGCGGCGTGAGCGAACGCATCCAGACGTCCGCGTTCTGCGGAGCGAGCGCGCCGAGCAGGCCGAGAGGCAACGGGAGGCACTGGAAGATCGTGAATGCGGTGAGACCGAGGCACACCCAAAGAAGCGTGGAGGCCGTGGTTCGTGGAGAGAGCGCGTCCGCATGGCGCGAGCTCGCGAGCAAAATCGCAGCGGAAGCGGCCGCGACGACGCAGAGCGTCTCCGCGTGCTCGGTGCCGAGCGCAAGGGCAGAGCCGAAGATGACGAGGCAGAGAGGCAGCTCTTTCGCCGCAAATTGCGGCGGTTGGGGCTCTCCGTTCACAGCGCAGTTTGATGCCCGAGCCGGGCGAGATTGTCAAAGAGAGCCGCTCGCGCGCCGGGCCTTGTCGCGCTAGGCTCGGCGCCCATTTGAGGAAATCCATGAAGCAAATCGCAGGAAAAGTGATTCGCGCCGTGCCTCCGTCGTGGATTGCGTACGCGTCCGAAAATCAATGGCGTGTGCCGCGGTTGCGTCGCGTATTCGCGTGGGGCGCCTCGCTCGTCAAAAACCAGGACGGCGTCATCATGCACGGCGTCGGCGAGGGTCTTCGTTTCAACGCCGGGAAAGCGCACAGCGCGTTCATGCTCGGAACGCACGAGCGGCCCATCCAAAATCTCCTCGCGGCGGCGCTGAAAAAGGACGCCGTCTATTACGACATCGGCGCGAACGTCGGTTTCTTCACGGTGCTCGCGGCGAAGGTGCAAGGCGATGCGGGAAAGATCATCTGCTTCGAGCCCGTGCCGGAGAATGCGGCGGCCATCGAACGGAACGTTCGCCTCAA
>JAICXU010000821.1 GCA_025934595.1 Polyangiaceae bacterium
GAGGCGATCGCCGCGTCTTCGCGCGAGCAAGACCTAACCGTCCTCGATCGATACTACGATCGCCGCGCGCCTCCACTCTTTCGGCGCCGCGCGCGGAGCTTTTCGAGGAAGCTCGTCTTGCTTGCCGTGCGCAGACGCGAGGCAATGCGAGCGAACGGGGCACACGAGACACCGCGGCGACTTCGGCGTGCAAATCGTCGCGCCGAGCTCCATGAGCGCTTGGTTGTGATCGCCCGGGTGTCGTTCCGGCACGAGATCCGCCGCGATCTTCCAAATCCGCGCGCGACCTTGCGTCGACGTCACATCGTCGTCGATCTCGAAGACGCGCGAAAGAACGCGCGCGACGTTGCCGTCGACGAGCGGCGCGGGCTCACCGAACGCGATGCTCGCGACCGCACCCGCGGTGTACGGGCCGATGCCGGGCACGTCCTCGAGATCGGCCGCCGTTCGAGGAAATAAGCCCTTTTTGTCTCGCGCGATCGCCAGAGCGCCGGCGTGAAGAGCGCGCGCGCGGCGGTAGTAACCGAGACCGCTCCACTTCGCGAGGACGTCGTCGAGCGGTGCTTCGGCGAGCGCGTCCACCGTCGGGTACGCATCGAGGAAGCGCGCGTAATACGGAATCACGGTGTCGACGCGCGTCTGCTGCAGCATCACCTCGCTGAGCCAAATGGCGTACGGGTCGCGCGTCTTTCGCCACGGCAAGTCGCGCTTGTTCGCGCGGTACCACGCGAGGAGCGCGTCGCGCATGATCTTCGAGGCCGGCGAGATCAACGGTAAGGATTGTGCGAGATGTCGTCGGGCATCGCCGTCGACGCTCCGCTACCTTGCGAAACGTTTCCGTGACTGCGACCGCCGTGACGAGCGTGGTCGCCGGATGTCGGAGCGGTGGCGGTCGGTGCGAGGCTCGCCGCTGCGGAGACGTTGGCCTCGACGCCCGAGTCGCTCTTCGCGCTCGTCTGCGCGACGCTCGACGCGGCGCCGAGCGCGGGCGCCGTGGTCATCGGCACGGGCGTCGAAATGGCCTGGTTTTTTGCGGCCGCGGCGCTCTCGGCGTCGATCTTTTTCATCGCAAAAATGCCGCCGCCCGCGATCACGACGAGGAGCACGGCGATGATCGCGAAGAGCGGCGCGCGCGATTTTTCTCGCGGGACTCGCACCGTCGGCGGAAGCGGCTCGGACGTGCCCGCCACGGACAGAATCGCGGACGAGACGCTCGACACGTCTCCGAGCGCGCTCGGCACGGGAACGGGGAGCGGCGCCGACACCGAATGCGGCTGGCTCACCGTCGCTTCGAGATCGGGATTGCTCTTGCCCTCCGCAACGATCTTCGAAGTTCGCGCGCTCCCCTCGATCTTCGTGAGCGATTGCGCCTCGGGCGGCAGCCTCGGTCCGCTCTTTCTCGAAGAATTGGGGCGCGCGGAATTCGGGCCGTCGAGACGGGGATCGCCGTGCTTGCTCGGCTCGCTGCGCGCGAGCCACGCGCGAACGGCATCGCGCTGCTGGGAGATGTCGGTGCCGATGACCGAGTCGAGATGCGCCGCGACCTCCCGATGCGATCCGAACGTGCCGCTTTCGTGCGCCGCCGCTTCGAGCGCGTCGGCGAATGCGGCGGCGGTCGGGTACCGCTTGTCCATGTCCCGCTCGAGCGCCTTCATGGTTACGGCTTCGAGCGCCGGATGCACCTCGGGGTTCGCATCGCGCAGCATGGGGATGGGGTCGTTCATCACTTTGTTGAGGGTCTCCGCCTCGCCGTCGCCCTTGAAGAGGCGCTTTCGAACGAGCAGCTCCCACAAGACGATGCCCATCGCGAAGATGTCGGCCCTGCGATCGATCCCTTTTCCGCGTGCTTGCTCCGGCGCCATGTAACTGAGCTTGCCTTTGAGCTGCCCCGACTTCGTCGTGGTGAGCCGTGACGCTGCGCGTGCGACGCCGAAATCGGTGATGCGCGAAGTGCCGTCGACGCCGACGAGAACATTTTGCGGCGAGACGTCGCGATGCACGATTTCGAGAGGCTTTCCTTCGTCGTCGACGAGCTCGTGCGCCGCATGAAGACCGGCGAGCGTGTCGAGCGCCGCGCGTACCGCGACCTTCGCGGGAAGGACGTTTCCCGATTGCGCTGACCGCGCCATCAGCCTCGCGAGGGTGTCGCCCTCGATGTAATCCATCACGAGGTAGTAGCCAGATTCGCTCTCGCCGATCTCTTGGATCGGAACGACGTGCGGGTGATGCAACCTTGCCGCGAGCCGCGCCTCGTCGAGAAACATCTGGATGAAGTCTTTGTCGCTCGCGAGATGCGGATGAAGCCGCTTGATGGCGACGAATCGCTGGAACCCCGCCACGCCGCTGAGACGAGCGAGAAATACGGTGGCCATGC
>JAICXU010000420.1 GCA_025934595.1 Polyangiaceae bacterium
GCGTTGCACGCGGGCGCGGTGCTCGTGGAAGCGAGCGCAGGAGGATCCGAATAGACGCAGCTCGCGACGTCGCCGCACGAGCTCGCTTGCGCCATGCACAACCAGAACGCGCGCGCGTTGCCGGCCACGGGCAGGTCCGCATTCGCGTTGCAATCGTAGGCGAACGTCGCGTGCACGAGGCACTCGCCGACGGCGTTTTCGCCGACGGGCGATTGGCATGCCGAGAGGAGCGCGCACGATTTGAGCGCGTGCGATTGCGCTTCGCTCTCGCTCCATTTGCAGAAGTCGATGGGGCCTTGCGACGCCGTTCCGAAATCGGTGCTGTGAAAGAGATCGACGCAGCCGAAGAACGTCGACGCGCCTGCAATCGTCGCCACTGCACAACCGAGCGCGAACGATCGGACCTGCACTCAGAAGCTCCCTTCGAGGCGAAGCGCGCCGGGGCCGACACCGACGCGAAGCGATTTCGAGCCATTTTGAGCTGTATTTTGTGAGCCTTGCGCAGGCGCGGGCTCTGCCCACAAGACGACGGCGAGACCGGCCGCGCCGGCGGCGCCGACCCAGCTCACGAGCGCGACGGTGTCCCAAACGTGCACCGAGGATTTTTTCGAATCGCAGTCGGCGCTGCCCGACGTGCATGCCTCACGCGCATCCGACTGCGCGCCGCCTGCGACGACGAACGCACCGACGCCGACACCGACGAGCACGACTGCGCCCGCCGTCGCGAGGATCGCGGGAACGCGATTTCTTCCGCGAGGCGCCTCCGGAGCGGGCGCTGGCGGTGCGGGCGGGGGGGCGGCGAGCGGTAAGTCGATCGCGATCGGGACGACGTCGCGTTCTTTCACGGTGAGATCTTTCGCGAACGGTTTTCGCCCCGACGCTTTCGCTTCGACTTTGTGCGCTCCCGGATCGACGCGGATCTCTTGTGATGGATCCGTGACGAGCGTGCCGTCGACGCGCACCTCGAGATCTTTCGCGTCCGCGGGCGCGGTCAGGCGCAGCGACGGAACTCGCGCGCGCAAGTCGGTGAGCGGATCGCGCACCGCGAGCTGCACCTCGGTGTTCGACTCGGCGCGCGCGAGCAGGTCGGCCGCCGTGTAATCGGCGAGCGCAGCGGAGAGCTGATTCAAATTATTTTCGCAGAGCGCGATGTGGAATCGGAGACCTGCCGTCATCTTGATCGCCGACGCGCGTCGCAGCTCGTCGAGCGCGGTGTCCCACTTCTGCGCCGCCTCGTCGGTTTCGGCTTGTTTGAAGAGCTTTCGCGCGCTTTCGATCTCCGCAGGCGTCGGATCCGCATGCGCAATCTGCCCGATGCTCATCGTGATCGCGAGCGCGCACGCTGCGATCGCGCGCCGCCGTTTCATCCGCCGCCGCCACCGCCGAATCCGCCCAAGCCTCCGAGCAGACCGCCGCACGCATTACCGCACTCGTTCATGATGCACTGGAAGACGCCGAGCGCTTCGCCCACTCCCGGTCCGCCGCCGCCGGTGCATCCGGTGATGCAGCTCGGATCGATTCCGCCACCGCCGCCGCCGAAGCAGGTCGTGCCGATGCATTGCAGGACGCTGCGACACGTCGTGTCTTGCAGGCAAGTCGCGATGTCGGTGCCGCACGTCTGTCCGACGCACTGCGCGCATTGGAGCGGACCCTGGCCGGCGTCGAATCCGGTGTCGGGCTGGCCGCTGTCTTGCGCGCCCGCGTCTTGATCGATCGTGACGACGTCGGCGGTGCCGGCGTCTACGACGTTCGGCGCGATCTCGTCGTCGAGCGGGCCGCGACTTCCGCACGCGATGAACGTCGCTGCAGGCACCAGAGCGAGCCATAGCGCGCGTCGCCCCTGGTGGGACTGGCGCGCGTGCAGAGATCCGATGCGCAGAACCCGCTTCATGGGCGGCGAAACGTACTACGGTTCTTCTTCAAATGGCAGAGACTCTCACCACGGTGCGAGCTCCTCTTGAGCTCCGCGAAGCGTGCAATTTGGCCCGAAAATCAGGGAAAATTGCGTTCGTTCCGACGATGGGGGCGCTGCACGAGGGTCATCTCTCGTTGGTGCGCGCCGCGCGTACGCGGGCGGATTTCGTCGTCGCATCGATCTTCGTGAATCCGACGCAGTTCGGACCGAACGAAGATTTCGCGCGTTACCCGCGCGACATCGCCGGCGACACGAAGAAGCTCGCGAGCGCCGGAGCGAATCTGCTCTTCGCACCGGACGCGAGCGTCATGTATCCGGCAGGCGAGGAGACACGCGTGCGTGTCGGCGCGCTCGGAGAGCATTTGTGTGGTCCGTTTCGGCCGGGTCATTTCGAAGGCGTCGCCACGATCGTCGCGAAGCTGTTCGGGCTCGTCGGCGAGAGCGTCGCGATCTTCGGACGAAAGGACTACCAGCAGCTCAAGATCCTCCAGCGCATCGCCGTCGATCTCTTCATGCCCGTCGAGGTCGTCGGCATGCCCATCGTGCGCGAAGCCGATGGTCTCGCGATGAGCTCGCGCAATGCGTACTTGGCTCCGGCCGATCGCGATCGCGCGCGCGGTCTCTCGCTCGGGCTCTCGCACGCTTGGCGCGCGTTCGAAAAAGGCGAGCGCGACGCCGAGCCGATCAAGAACCTCGCGCTCGCTGAAGTGATCCAAGTCGCCGATCGCATCGATTACGTGAGCCTCGTCGACGCCGATTCGCTTCAGCCAATCACGGAAAAAATCGGCGCGCGCGCTCTCCTCGCGATCGCATGTCATGTCGGAAAAACGAGACTGATCGACAACGTCGTGCTCGGCGAGGATCCGGACCCGCGCGCGAGCATGGACGCGCGCGGCGCAGAAGGGTAGACACCGAGCATGAGCGGATCAACGCGCGCGCCTCGAGACGCCGGACGATTCGTCGTCATCGAAGGCATCGACGGCGCGGGAACGACGACCCAAGTCGCGCGCCTCGTCGATCGGCTGCGAAAATCCGGAGTCGACGCACGCTCCACGCGCGAGCCCTCGGACGGCCCCGTCGGCACGCTCATCAGGCAAGTGCTCGCTGGACGTGTCGTGGTTCCCGGCGGGCGCGCGCCGGGTTGGGCGACCATGGCGCTTCTCTTCGCCGCCGATCGCGTCGATCACGTCGAGGCCGAGATCGAGCCCGCGCTCGCGCATGGCGTCGTCATCGTGTCGGATCGCTACGACGCATCGAGCCTCGCCTATCAAAGCGTCACGAGCGGCGGCGGCGGCGACGCGGCCGTCCAATGGATCGCCACGTTGAACAACCAAGCGCGGAGGCCCGATCTCACGATCGTGCTCGACGTTCCCGCCGACATCGCCGCCGCGCGACGACAAGCGCGCGGGGAGCCCGCACAGCTCTACGAGCACAACGAGGTGCAACGGCAATTGGTTGTATTCTACAAGAATTTGTCGCGGTATTTACCGAAGGATCGCGTCGTCGTGATCGATGCGACGGCCAGCGCCGATCAGGTCGCAGACGGCGTTTTTGCCGCGTACGAAGCGCGATTTCGCTGACGAAAACTTGCGCCATGCTCCAAGAAGCGGGAGCTTGAAATCCGATGTCACGGATTCATTTCTCGTTTCTCGCGCCGCTCCTTTTCGTCGCGTGCGCATCGAGCAAGCCGCCGCCCCCGGCCGCACCGGCGCCCGCGCCCACCACGCAAACGACGGCGGCGGCAGCGAGCGAGCCGGAGCCCACGAGCGTCTTGCATCGCGCCGACGTGCATCGTGTCGTCTCGAAAGGTCTCGGCGCATTCCTGGCACGCGTGACGCTCGACGACCAACCGGCGATGACGAAAGACGGAAAGTTCGTCGGGTTCCGAATCGCGGCGTTGCAAGGCGACAGCTGGCGCGGAGTGGATTTGAAGCCCGGCGACGTCGTCACCAGAGTGAATGGATTTTCGATCGAGCGCCCGGAGCAAGCGCTCGAGGCATTCCAATCGCTCGACGTCGCGAGCGAGCTTCGCGTCGACCTCCAACGCGACGGGGCGCCGCACGAGCTTCGCTACGCGATCGTCGATCCTTGAAGGATCGAAAATCGGAGCGCGAGCTCTCCGTTCGGCCGCACGCCTACGTGCGCGATTTCGATTTTGTCGCCGGCCTTCGTCATGTCCATCGCGATGAGCGCATCTCGTAGAATCGCCCAAGAATACGGCGCGATTTCGGATTCCGGCCGCGCAAGCTTCTCGAGCCAAATCTCACCGCGCGCGCGATCGACGCGGTAAATCGTCTGCAGGTTAGGGTGACCCGCTCGCGCGAAGATGGCCGCACGCGCGCGCGTGGGCTCGTCGAGTCGGAGGCGTTCGATCGGGCGACCGATCCACGTGTCGACGGCGCTGCCTTGCTCGTCGACGCGCA
>JAICXU010000061.1 GCA_025934595.1 Polyangiaceae bacterium
CAGCGAGACCACGAGCTGCGGGATCTTGGTCTCCGGATTGATCTCGACGTCGACACGATCGATGCGCGCCGGCCGCTTCTTGCCGCTTGTCGCGTCCTCGAGCTCGAGCTCTTTTCCGACCTGCAAGAATCCGAGCTCGCTGCCCACCGTGAGCTCGCTCTTGTTCGATCCCTTCACGCGCGCGCGCATCGGCGAGCCGAGGCCTTCGATGTGGAGGCGCACCTTCGTCCCCGTCGGATCTGCGGGAATTTCAGCCTGATCCGTGATCACGGCGATCTTCGAAAGAGCAGCCGCGCTCTCTTCGTCGAGGTCGGTGAATCGCACGCCGAACTCGCCGCTGGTGCCTTCGTCATGGCGCCATACGACCTCGCCCGAAGCGAGCACGCTGGAATCCGGTCCGGTTTCGAAGCGGCACGTGAGCGCCTGTCCGAGCTCCGGCAAGAACGTGGTCTTCAAATGGATGCCGTCTTCGGAGACATCGACGGCCTGCGCTTCGAACGAAGGTCCCGCCGCGCTCCCGACCTCGACCATCGCGTCGAAAGGAACGCGTTCCCCCTGCTCGCGGCGCTCTTCGTCGCCCTGCTCGGTCTCTTCGCCGGTTCGTTCTTCGTTCTGCGCGTCGACGTCGCTCATGACCTTTTCCTTTTTCGGGCGCTGCGCGAAATGGATCGCGCCGCGTCTTTACCCGTTTAGGAAAAGGTCGAACGAGGGGCCAAGTTCTCGGAGGTCAATTCGGCGGCGGAGTCGCGCACTGGACAGGTGCTCCGGCATCGTCGACGAGCCCGCTCAAATCCGACGTGCATGCCGTGGGCGCGGCGCCGCCGAGCGTCAAATTCGCGATCCAGTCGTTCACGTAATCGGCTCGCGCGCGCACGATGCCTCCGTGATCGGCCGACGGCTCGAAGCACACCGAAAAATTGGCGCCGTCGCTCTTCAAGCGATCGAACACGCACGCCGCGCGATCGGGCGTGATCGTCGTGTCCTCACCGCCGTACAGCACGAGGAGCGGCGTCGTCGCCGCGTTGCCCGTCAAATGCGGACGATCGTCGGAATAGCGCTGCACCCATTTCGTGCACACGTCGTCGCCCGCGGCACAAGGCGTTCCGAACGCGGCCGATTCCGAGACCGAGGAGACGAACGCCGGGTCGAACAAATCGGTGATGTAAGTGCCGGCGTCCTCGAGGATCGGATACGGAGATCCCCAACACGTCCCGTCGACGAATGCCTTGATCGCGTCGCGTTTGCTCGGTTGGAACGGATCGAGACCGTGTCCCGGACCGTCAAGCAATTCCCCGTGCGTGTAGTGGTACCAAACGGAGACCGCGTTCGGCGTGGGGCTCGTCGCGATCGGATAGGAGTGCGCGAGCGCGAAGAGCGCGGCCCACGTCGCTTGCGAAAACCAGAGCGGAGCGTAGACGGCGGTGCCCGCGATCTTCACGTCGGGCGCGTAGGCATCGGCGATGGCGAAGGCGCCGAGCGCGGTGCCGCCACCTTGCGAGTGACCGACGAGGATCGTCTTGTCGTTGAAGAGACCTGGGATCAATTTTCGAAGCGCGCGTGCGCCGTCGAGCGTCGATTTTCCGACGTCCTGCGCGTCGGCATACGCGCTCGGGGGATTTCCCGCCGCGCCATAGTTTGCGTAGCCCGCGAGATCCGGCGCGACGACGGCGTACCCAGCGCCGACGATGGGCAAGACTTGCGCGAGAAAATCGTTTTCGACGTCGGCGGCAGCGGGATCATTCTTCGACGGCGCGCAAGCGGCTGCTTGTCCGCGACTTCCGTGCGACGCCACGATCACGGGCAGCTGCGACGCGCGCGGCGTGTCCGGCAAATACACGAGCGCGCTCGACGTGCCGGGCGAATTCGCGCTGTCGCCGCGTTCGGTGCGATAGAGCACGCGATACACTTTCGCGCCGCTCGTCGGAGCCTTGCTCGTCGAACCGACGGTTTGAAGCTGCGTCTGGATGTCCGTTCGTGCGAGCGCGGGATCCGATGCGCACTTCACGATCGCGCCGTGCGCAGGTCCGTCGAGCGCGGGCAGAGCGCCGGGATCGGCGTAGACAGAATCGTCCGAATCGGTACACGCGACGGTGAGCGACGGCGGGCCCGAGTCATCTCCTGCGTCGGTCGCCGGCGACGTTCCGTTCGAAGAGCTCGACGAGCACGCGACCATCGCCGCGCCCGCGGCCGACCCCAACACCAAGCAAGCCAAGACCCACTTCTTCATCTTCGAATCATACCCGTCAGAGCGGGATGTTGGTGTGCTTCTTCGGCGGATTCGAATCCCGTTTGTCTTTCAAAACCTCGAGCGATCGATGCAGCCGTTGACGCAAGGTGCGCGGATAGATCACCTCGTCGACGAAGCCGAGCTCCGCGGCCTTGTATGGATTCGCGAATTTATCCTTGTAGTCTGCAACGAATTCCGCCCTTGTTTTTTCGGGGTCTTTCGCTTCGGCGATCTCTTTGCGGCGCACGATGTTGACGGCGCCGTCGGATCCCATGACCGCGATCTCGGCGGTGGGGAATGCGAAGTTCACGTCGGCGCGGATGTGTTTGCTCGCCATGACGTCGTACGCCCCGCCGTAGGCCTTGCGCAAAATCACGGTGACCTTCGGCACGGTGGCTTCTGCGAACGCGAAGAGGAGCTTCGCTCCGTGCTTGATGATGCCGCCGTATTCTTGATCGGTGCCGGGCAAAAATCCGGGGACGTCGACGAACGTGACGAGGGGGATGTTGAAGCAGTCGCAGAAGCGAACGAAGCGCGCCGCTTTCATCGACGCGTCGATGTCGAGCACGCCCGCGAGCACCTGGGGCTGATTCGCGACGACGCCAATCGCGCGGCCGCCGATGCGCGCAAAACCGACGACGATGTTCGAGGCGTAGTCGGGCTGGATCTCGAAGAGATGTTGGCCGTCGACGACGGCGCGCACGACATCTTTGACGTCGTACGGCTTGTTCGACTCGACGGGGATCATCGTGTCGAGCTCGGGCACCTCGCGATCGGCAGGATCGTTCGACGGGACGAACGGCGGATCTTCGTGGTTGTTCGACGGCATGAAGGAGAGCAGCTCGCGCGCTTGAGCGATGGACGTCTTGTCGTCGGGCGCAGTGAGATGCGATACGCCGCTCTTCGACGCATGCGTGTGCGCACCGCCGAGATCTTCCTTCGTCACTTCTTCGTGCGTGACCGCTTTGATGACGTCCGGCCCGGTGATGAACATGTAGCTCGTGCCTTCGACCATCAAAATGAAGTCGGTGATGGCCGGTGAGTACACCGCGCCGCCTGCGCACGGACCCATGACGAGGCTGATCTGCGGCACGACGCCGGACGCGAGCGTGTTGCGGAGAAAAATGTCCGCGTAGCCGGCGAGCGATTCGACGCCCTCTTGGATGCGCGCGCCGCCCGAGTCGTTGAGGCCGATGACGGGCGCGCCGACCTTCATCGCGAGATCCATCACTTTGCAAATCTTCTGCGCGTATGCGCCCGAGAGCGAGCCACCGAAGACGGTGAAGTCTTGTGCGAAGACGAACACCTTGCGGCCGTCGACGGTGCCGTGACCTGTGACGACGCCGTCGCCGAGCACTTTTTGATCTGCCATGCCGAAATCCGTGGCGCGATGCACGACGAAGCGCCCGATCTCCATGAACGAGCCCGGATCGAGCAGCAAATCGATCCGCTCACGGGCGGTGAGCTTTCCGGCTTCGTGCTGCTTTTGGATTCGATCTTTGCCGCCTCCGAGCGCGGCTTGCTCGTTCATCGCATCGAGACGCGCGATTTGCGGAGGAGGTGGACGTGTGGCGCTCGCAGACATGGTGGCCCGTCTATACCGCAAGCCGCGATCGGGGCCCAGCGGCCTCGCGTTGGCATTTCTCGACAAATTCGGGATGTTGTACGACATACGAATCGACCACAAATATGTCGGATGACATACGAAAGCGTGGCCCGCAGGCCGCGAACTTGTTAAGATCCGAAGCTGCAGTCGAGGAACTTTTCTGCGAAATGATCCAGTCCAACTTCGACGATCTCGGTGTGCGCATTGGCGACGTCGTCGCCGGTCGTTACAGGATCGAGCGACGCATCGGGGTCGGAGGGATGGGCGCAGTCGTCGCCGCTCATCACATGCAGTTCGGCGGAAAAGTCGCGCTGAAGATTCTTCTGCCGAAGGCCGCGCGCGACAAAGAGGCGGTCACGCGCTTTTCGCGTGAAGCGCGCGCGATGTTTCACCTCAAAAGCGAGCACGCCGCGAAAGTCATCGAGATCGGGCAGCTGCCGAGCGGCGGACCTTACATGGTGATGGAGTATCTCGAGGGCACCGACCTCGCGACTCTCCTCGCGCGAAACGGTGCGTTTCCGGCGATGGAATCCGTTGGCCTCATTTTGCAGGCCTGCGAAGCGATCGCGGAAGCGCACTCGCTCGGTATCGTGCATCGTGACATCAAGCCGCAAAATCTCTTCGTGACGAAGCGCGTCGATGGCAGCGCCTTCGTCAAAGTCCTCGACTTCGGCATCTCGAAGGTCCCGCTCCAGAGCGGCGAACACATGTGCCTCACGCGTTCTTCCGCCGTCATGGGCACGCCGCTGTATATGTCGCCCGAGCAACTCGCGGCATCCGTCGACGCCGACGCGCAAAGCGACGTGTGGGCCATCGGCGTCGTTCTCTACGAGCTCTTGACGGGCGAAGTTCCCTATGACGCGCCGAGCGCACCGGCGCTTTACGCAAAGATGCTCTCGTGGGAGCCGCCGACGCCCACGCAGGTCAATCCCGACGTCGATCCGGAGCTTTCCGCGGTCGTCATGCAATGCCTCGCCCGCGATCGCGACAAGCGATGCCAAAGCATCGCGGAGCTCGCCTCGATGCTCGAGCCGTTCGCTCCGTCGTCGATGAGCGGAGCAGGCCTTCGCCTGCGTGCGGTGCATGAGCGAAACACCCAACGTTTGTCGATTCCGAGCGACGAAGCATCGGCGCTCGGCGCGTTGCCCACACAAATCACGTGGGAAGGCGCGGAAACCCGGACTCGCAAGCGTACGTTGGCGGCGGCCCTCGGGGTGTGCGCGGGCATCACGCTCTTCGTCGTCGGTATCGTCGGGCTCCACCCGATGACCACACGCGCGGCCACGAGCGCCAACGCCGTGCAACCGCCCGCGGTCGCAGCGAGCGTTCGTCCACCACCACCTTCGAACGAGCCGGGTGCGAGCGCGACCGCGTCGACCGTCGCGTCGGGCGCGGCAAGCGCGCACGCTGCGCCGCCGGTGCGGCCGGAAAAAAAAGCGAAGCTCGCTGCGCCGAAGGAGTCCGCCGACCCGAACGCATTTTTCACGCATCGAACCTTGTGATGAGAAGAGCGGCTGTCCGTTTGATTGCGCTCGCCGGCTTGACGCTCGCGGTGCCGGCATTCGCACAATCCTCGAACGAAGCTGCCGCGCAAAGACTGTTCGACGAAGGTCGAACCCTGATGACGGCGTCGCGCTACGACGAAGCCTGCCAAAAATTCGAAGCGAGCGAAAAGCTCTCACCTGCCGGGGGAACACTTTTCAATCTCGGCGATTGCTACGAAAAAGCAGGAAAACCTGCAAGCGCATGGGCGCGTTACAACGAAGCCGCCGATCGCTCCGCGGCGCTGAAGCGCCCGGACGCGGAAAAATTCGCACGCGATCGCGCCAGCGCTTTGGCGGGATCGCTCGCGTACATCCAGGTCGAAATCGATCCTTCGCTGAAGGGGTTGGCGGGGCTCACAATCACGATCGACGACGCGCCGCTCGCGCCCGCAGGTTGGGACACGCCCATTCCGGCCGATCCGGGCCCGCACGCAATTCGCGCGACCGCCCCGGGCAACAAGCCATGGTCCGCGCACGTCACGGTCGCGGGACGAGGATCGACGATCGCCGCGCGAATCGACGCGCTCGAGGACGAGCCCGTGCCTCCGCGCGAATCGCCGCGTCCGGTGCCACTCGTGGATACGTCGCGCGGATCGACGCAGCGAATCGTGGGCCTCGGTGTCGGCGCGATCGGCATCGTCGGCGTCGGCATCGGATCGTTCTTCGGTCTCGCCGCGATGAGCAAGCACGGGAGCATCGACTGCCCGAACGACGTGTGCGCGAGCACCGACGACAAAGCCAAGAACGATGACGCGCGAACCGACGCGACGATCTCGACGATCGCATTTGCGGCTGGCGGCGCGCTCCTCGCGGGCGGCATCGTCCTCTATCTCACCGCACCGAAAGAGGGCAGCGCGGTCGGTCTTCGCGTCGTGCCGTCGATCGCGCAAAGTGGCGCGCGCCTCGGCCTCGAAGGACATTTTTGATGCGCGTCCGGTCGGTCATCGCGGTCGCGGGGGGCGGGTTCTTTCTCGCAGGATGCGCGCTGGTACTCGGTATCGACGACGTTACCGTGAGCGCCGACGGCGGCGTCGGTATCGATGCGGGCGACGCCGACATCACCGCGAACGACGGATCCGTGATCGGGAACGACGCGCTCGTCATCGACGACGTGAACGCTCCCTTCGTGGACTCCGCCATCTTCGCGGATGGCCCTGTCACCGATTGCAACAAATGCACGGACCTCTCTGTGGTCACCGAGTGCGCGCTCACGTGCGATGAGCCTCTCCCGGTCGGCCTCGCCGTCGATGACAATGAACAGCTCGCGTACTTCACGAACCTCGGCGTCGACGCGGGCGGCGCCGTATTCAAGGTCTTCGTCAGCGGCGGCCCAAGCCCGATGCTCGTTCAAGACGCAGGGAGCACGAAGCCCGGCGACATCGCGTATTCGTCCGCGCACAAGCTCGTTTTTTATGGATTGAAGGCTGCGAATGCGATCGCGCGTTACGACGGCGGACCGAACGGCGTTTCGGTTTGGGAGCCGACCTCCGCGACGCCGACGACGTTGCGAACTGCGAGCGGCGGTGCCGGAGCGGGGGGACGCGTGTTCGTCTTGTCCGGAACGTCACTGACGGAGTGCGACGTCGACACGTGTTCGGGATCGCCGCCGGTGTTCACGGGCGGCAACGTCGCCGATTTTTCGGTCGAGGACTCCATCGGGCGCATCGCTTGGACAGACACCGGGAGCGCGTCCGTGTACTACGGCGATCTCACGGGAGCGACATCGACCACGCTCGCCACGGGGCAAACCGGAGCGCGCCATGTCGCGATGAACGGCGGCGACCCCACGACCTACGCGTGGTCCGTCGATCTCGCGCCGGGGAGCGCGCAGATTCGAAACAACGGCCACGGCACATCGACCACGACCACGATCTTCAGCGGACAGTCGGTCGGCGGAATGCAATTCGGCGACGACGGCACGCTCTACTTCACCGATACGCTCGCCGGCGTCGTCTACGCGCGCTCGGCGGCGGGCGTCCTCACGATCTTCGCGGACAAGGAGGACGCGCCCGGAGAAATCGTCGTCACGGCAGACTGGGTGCTCTGGGTCTCCGGCGGCCTCACGACGCGCGCCAGCGGCCGCATCATGCGCAAACACCGGTAATTCAGGTCGTTCGCGAGACGCGGCGTCGCGGGGCACGTGCGACGTCCCGCGCGTCGCCTTCGGGCGCGATCGTGCCGTAAAGCCAATCGAAGATCGGAAACGTGACGTTGAAGTTCCACCGTCGCATCAAACGCGGGTTGTGGTGACGCGCATGATGGTGCGCAAGATAACGAATCGCGCGCATGCGTCCGACGAAGGTCTCCGGCGGCAAGTGATACGAGAGATGAAGCACCTCGTACGTCACCATGAAGACGCCGCACGTCATCAAGAAGAGCCAGCCCGCGTTCGCGCCGAGAAAATGCGCGACGAGCCACGCGAATGGCGCGGTCGAGAGCACGATCGCGAACGTGCCCACTGCCGGCATGAGCACGAGGTGGAGCTCGCGGAAGGAGCGAATGCTCATGTCGTCCTCATGGTAGACGGCGTGGTGATCGGGCGTATGGCGTCGATAAATTTCTTCGAGCGGCCAGAATTTTTTGTGGAGCACGCTCTTGTGCACGCGCCACTCGAAGCCGGTCGCGAGAAAAATGGTGACGGGCACGATCAAGCAGTCGAGCGCGCGGACGTGGTGCGCCTTCACCGCCGCGAGCACGATGACGATGACGCCGACGCTCAGCGTCCCCGCCAAGTGAAGCCACGGATTGTAGAGACGCGGGATCGCACCGAGGAGACGTGCACGCGCGACGTCCCGCTTTTCGAGGCCCGTTTCTGCGTCGATCGCGGGATTATTTGCATCGTCCATGCATGTAACTATAAATTCTGCAAAAACAGAACGCAAGCTCGGAAGCGGCGCAGCCTCCCCTGTTGTAGAGTTCTCTGGCGATGGCGTTCGAATCGTTCATCTCCCCGTATCCGAAGCCGGGCGAGGTCATCGACGGCAAGTACGAGGTCCAGCAGATGCTCGGCGAAGGCGGCATGGGCGCCGTCACGAAGGCGAAGCACCTTCTGCGTCGTGCGCCGGTCGCGCTCAAGTTTCTTTCGCCGAGCGTGCTCGTCACGCCGGGCGCCGTCGACCGATTCTTGCGTGAGGCAGAGGCCGCGTCACGATTCGAGAGCCCGCACGTCGTGCAGATCACGGACGTGTGCAAGCTGCCGAACGGCGCGCCCTATCTCGTCATGGAGTATCTCGAAGGTCGCGATCTCGCCGCGGTCATCGAGGAAAAAGGCACCGTCGAGGTCCCGCGCGCGATCCACTTCGTTCTCCAGATCCTGCGCGCGCTGCAAGCGGCGCATGCCGAAGGCATCATTCACCGCGATCTGAAGCCGTCGAACTGCTTCGTCATTCATCGCGAGGGCGACGACGATTTCATCAAGCTCTTCGACTTCGGCATCTCGAAGATCCAAAAAGAAAACGAGACGAAGAGCGGCTCGCTCACGCAGACGAACTCGGCGCTCGGAACGCCTCTCTACATGTCGCCGGAGCAAGCGCGCTCGCCACGCAGCGTCGACAAGCGCACCGACCTTTATTCGACGGCGGTCATTCTCTACGAGCTCCTCACCGGCTGGACTCCTTATTTTTCCGAGGCGGGCGAGCTCACCGAGATCCTCTTCAAGCTGTTCACCGCGGAGCCGCATCCGATCCAGAGCGTGCGACCGGATTTGCCGCCCGCGCTTTGTGAGGTGATCCACCGGTGTCTCGCGCGCGATCTCGATACGCGGCCGTCTTCGGCAGCGGAGATGGCGGAGCTTCTCGCGCCGTTCGCGGACGATCGCTCGAAGTTCGTGCTCGATCGCATCCGGCATCCGCCGCCGCCGCGAAAAACCGCGCCGCCCCCCGCGAACGCGGCCGCCGAAGGCATCGAGGCGTTCCACAAGATGTCGGTCGGCGGCTCGCTACCCGCGATCGCGGATCGGAAATCGATCGGCGAAGCGGCGACGCAGATCAGCGTGCCGCCTCCGCAGACGAGCGCCGCGCCCGCCACTGCCGCTCCCGCAGCGCTTGGCGCCGCGTCGATGGCGCGCGACGGGGCGCCGATGATGAAAGCGGCGGCGTCGGCACAAACCGATCTCGATGCGACGCGCAACTCCGCGATGACGGCCACGCAAGCTCTCGCGGAGCCCGCGTCGTCGTCGCGCTTTCCGACGTGGCTCGCGCTCGGCGCCGCGGGCGCGGTCGCCATCG
>JAICXU010000085.1 GCA_025934595.1 Polyangiaceae bacterium
AAGCTGAAATCTTTGCGTGAGGCAGCCGGCATCGTCGCCGCTCCTCGCGTTGCCTCGCACAGTCCTCTCGAAACGAAGGCGGTCTGAAGATGAGCGGCGCTGTTCTCCTCGGTACCATCGTCAAGATCCTCGTCATGGTGGGATTCGTGGTGAACGTCGCCGCGCTTCTCACGTGGTACGACCGCCGCGGCAGCGCGATGATGCAAGACCGCGTCGGTCCGAACCGCGCGATGATCAAGCTGCCCATCATCGGCGAGCTTCGCATCGCGGGTTTGCTCCACACCGCCGCGGACGGCGTGAAGTTCTTCTTCAAGGAAGACTTCGTTCCGCCGAACGCCGACAAGCTCCTCTTCGCGCTCGCGCCGATGCTCTGCATGATCCCCGTGATCGCGCTGACGGCCGTCATTCCGATGTGCGACGACATCTGCGTCTCGCAGTTCTGGGCGCACGGCCACGACGGGAACCTCTTCTTCCCGGCGATGCTGCGAAGCGGCGTCGGCTGTCCGTTCCCGACCGCCACGCACGTCGTCATCGACGGCGCGGTCGCCCCGCTCGACATGGGCATCCTCTTCGTGTTCGCGTTCGCGGGGCAGGGCATCGTCGGCGCGGCGATCGCGGGCTGGGCGAGCGACAACAAATTCTCGCTCATGGGCGCGCTCCGCGCGTCGAGCCAGATGGTGAGCTACGAGGTCACGATGGGCATCTCGCTCATCGGCGCGTTCATGATCTACGGAACGCTTCGCTTGGACGACATGGTCCGCTGGCAAGGCGAGAACACGTGGGGGATCTTCGTGCAGCCCGTCGCGTTCTTCCTCTTCTTCGCGGCTGCCGTCGCCGAGTCGAAACGCATTCCGTTCGACTTGCCCGAGGCCGAGAGCGAGCTCGTGTCCGGTTACTTCACGGAATACTCCGGCATGAAGTTCGGCATGTTCTACTTCGCCGAATACATGGAGGTCGTCACGAGCTCGATGCTCCTCGTCACGATCTTCCTCGGCGGATGGAATCTCCCGTTCTTCCATCGCGACGGTCTCACGATCGCGTTCGGCGACGAGATGCTCTTCCACACGAACGTGCCGCACATCTGGATGACGATTTTCGGCGTCGTCGCGTTCTTCGGAAAGACCCTATTTTTGTGCTGGATCCAAGCGTTCGTGCGCTGGAGCCTTCCGCGCTTTCGTTACGATCAGCTCATGAAGCTCGGCTGGCGGGTGCTTCTCCCGGCGTCGCTCGCGAACATTTTCGCGACGGGCATCGGCTACCTCGCGCTCGATCACGCCACCGCGTACGTGAAAGGTGGGTTCAAGGTCGCCGGCGACGTCACGCAAGGGCTCGTCGCGATTCTTCTGACGTTCGCGATCGCGCGCATCATTTACGGGTTCTCGTCGCCGGTGCGCCACGTGCGCAACGTCGTCGGCACCTCCGCAGAAGCCACGGCAGAAGAGGGCGGCACCAAAGTCCTTCCCATGCAGGCCTAGCGGCAACCTAGACCGAGACCTCGACCGAGACCTAGAGCTCCCATGACGACTCCGCGCGCAGCCGCATTTCCGAAGAAGCCTTCGTCGCCCACCAATGCCGTCGTGGTCGACCGCGGCGAGCGAACACCCGCGACGCAATCGTATCTGCCCGAGATCGCCCGCGGCCTCGGCTTGTCCATGAAGCACTTTTTCATGAACACGAAGCAGATGATGAAAAACGATCTGCCCGACCCGGTGCTCGATCGTCTGGATCCCGGCATCACGACGATCTCGTATCCGGAACAGAAACGAATTTATCCGGAGCGCTTTCGCGGATTGCATCGTCTCACCACGCGCGAAGACGGCTCGCCGCGTTGCGTCGCCTGTCTCTGCTGCTCGACCGCGTGTCCCGCCCAATGCATCTTCATCGAGGCCGGCGAATATCCCGAAGGCGACAAGCGCCGCGGCTACGAGCGCTTCCCCGTTACGTTCGTCATCGACGAGCTCCGCTGCATTTTCTGCGGCTACTGCGTCGAGGCGTGCCCGTGCGACGCGATCCGCATGGACAGCGGCAAGCACGCGGTGCCGTACGATTCGCGCGAGCAATTCATCTACGAAAAAGATCTCTTGATGGCGATGCCGTCACGCAAGGGCGAGCACGAGACGCAAAATCCGCGTCACGAGCCGGGAGATCCGTCGCATCCGGGCGTCACGCGCCTGGCTTCTCATCACTGAGCTCCGAGCCGGTCATCGCCCCGACCGTTCATTGCGCGCCGAGCCAGCCGTGAGGAACGTGCTGCGCCAACGTGTACGCGACGAAAATGATCGCTGCGACGATGAGGACGCGTTTCTGCAAGTGCAGCATCGCCATGCTCGTGAAGAGCCGGCTGTCGTACCAAAGCGACGCGCGTAGTGCGGTGTCGAGATCGTCGATCCGGAGCACGCGAAGCTGTCTCTCCTCCGCGTGAGCGCGCACGGCATCGATGTGAGCCGCGTAGTCGTTCGCGATGTGCTCCTTGCCCGCGCGCTGCTGCGCCCGGCTCGTGTCGGAAAGGGGCGGCGCTTTGCTCCACGTGACGATGGCCGATCCGTCGTCGAACGTGGAGGAGATGTAATATCGCGACATGGTCCGTTCGACGGGACCACCGCCCGCGCTGCGCATGCTGAGCGACGCAAGCCCCGACGGATGGATCCAGCGTTCGCGCGTTGGGCGACCGACGAGGCCCGCGAAAGTATAGACACCGGCGTACACGAATCCTGCGCGCTCGGCCTGCTCGCGGAAACCATTCAATGCGACCGGCTCGCCCCGGGCAGGCGCGTAGAGGCTCTTGCCGAAAAACGCGATCAGAAACGCCAGCGACAAGGGCTCTTTCTTCTCGAGAATCGCGAGCGCCTCGTTGCCGTCGACGGTGGGAATCGCGGTCTCGCGAAAAGGCTCGGTCATCGCCCTGTCCTCAAGTATGCCCGATCTCGTGAGGGAAGATTTTGGTGCGATCGAGACCTCGACAAGAAGCACCACGCCGAGGTGCCGGATGCCGACGATGAAAACGTCTTGATGGCGGCCGGTGGAAACGCGGCGATGCGGTCGAGCGGCGCGGCACTTTGCGCGCGGAATCTTTCCGGAGCCTCGTATGCTTCGTCGTCATGGCGCGTATCGACAGCATCCTCGCGATGTTGCAATCGCAGGGAGCAAATGAGCTGCGAGTGGGAGCGGATCGCGAGCCGAAGATCTTCGCGTTCGGAACGCCGAAACGATTTTCGATGCCGGCGACGAGCGAAGAGACGCTGCGCGCGCTTCTCGGCGAGCTCCTGAGCCCGGAGCGTGAGCAAGCCCTGTCGGCGAAAGGTCGCGTGGACTTTTCCTACGACGCGCCAGGCCTCGGTTCTTTCCAAGTCGGGATGGCGACACGTTCGGGTGGCGGCTTCGACGTCACGTTCTTGAAGTCGTCGCGAGCGCAACGCGAGCCCACACGTGAGAGTCCCACGCGACAAGCGCAGCCCACGGTCGCAAACGCGCCGGTGTTGCATCTCGTCGAGGCCGCCGCGCCGCCGTCTTCACCGTCATCGCCGGTCACGCCTGCGCCTGCGGAGGACACGTTTCGACCGGACGGGGCGGAGCTCGAAGCGATGATCGCGCACGCCGCAGCGCTTCGCGCGAGCGATCTCCACTTGGCGGCAGGGGAGACGCCGCGCGCGCGCGTCGACGGAGCGCTCGTTCCCCTGGAAATCGCCGCCGATTCGGATCTCGCGGCGATTTTGCCGCTTACGCGCGCCGAGCTCGATCGCGTCGTGAGGGGCGAATCGGTGGATCGCGGTCTCGAGATGGAAAGCGGCGGACGCGTGCGCCTGCACGTGTTCCGCACCTCGCGCGGAATCGCGGCCGCCGTCCGGCTTCTTCCGCAAGTCGCGCCGACGATCGCGTCGCTCCACATGCCGGTGTCGCTCGATGCATTCGCCGACATGCGACAAGGTCTCGTGCTGGTTTGTGGAGCGACGGGCTCCGGAAAATCCACCACCCTCGCCGCGATCTGTCAGGAGATCTTACGTAGGAGATCCATCGTCCTCACGACATTGGAGGATCCCATCGAGTACGGTCTCACAGCGACCTCGAGCTCACTCATGAGACGCCGTGAGATTGGTCGCGATGTGCCGGATTTCGCGAGTGGCATTCGCGACGCGCTTCGTGAGGACCCCGACGTCGTGCTCATCGGCGAGCTCCGCGATGCCGAGTCGATCGCGAACGCGATGACGGCGGCGGAGACTGGACACCTCGTGCTCGCGTCCCTTCATTCCGCGGGCGTCGCTTCGGCGGTGGAACGAATCGTCGATGCGTTTCCGGCCGACCGCCACGATCAAGTGCGAGGACAGCTTTCGGATTGTTTGCGCGCCGTGCTCGCGCAGCGTCTTTTGCCGCGTGCGCGGGGAAGCGGACGCCTCCCGGCGATCGAGCTTTTGCGCGTGAATCATGCGGTGGCGGCGCTCCTTCGCGAAGGCAAGACCGCGCATCTCGCGACGGCGATGCAGTCGGGAAAAAGCGAAGGGATGGTCACGCTCGAGCGCTGCCTTGCCGATCGCGTGCTCGCGAAAGAGATTCGTCTCGAGGACGCGCGCGCCGCCGCGAACGACGTCGACTCGCTCATGACCTACCTGCCGAAGTAAGAGGAGAGTCGCGTGGGCTACCCTCGCTCCGCGCCGATGATCTCGGTCGACGGGTGTCGGAGCAGTCGATCGCGTTCGAGCTCGAACGTGCGGCGCTGGCGATACGCCTTCGTGTAACCCGTGGAGATCGAGCTCACGGCGCCGAGCGCCAGAAACACGACCGTCGACTCGATCAAGATGTGCACGCCTCGGCACACGCGTCGATTGTGCTCGTAGCGCTCGTGTCCCCACTTCAAAAAGACGCGTCGTGCGTCGGGCGTAAAGCCCGTGACCTCGCCCCAATCATGGAAGATGTCGAACTTGTGCTTCGCGCCGTGCACGAACGCGTGGAACTCGCGGATGTAGAAGTGCACCATGCCCTCGGTGCCGCGTCCTTTGACGACGGTGGAAAGCATTTGCGGATAGCGGCGCACCACTCCTTCGCAGTCGTTGTCGCGATAGTTCGCATCCGAGAAGAGCTCGCCCACCGCCGACCAGCATAGCGAATGGAAGCCGAAAACGAGCCTTGCCATCTGCTTGAATCGCGGTATATGCACGCGCCATGCAAAAACAGACGCTACTCATCGCGCTCGTTGCATCGATGCTCGTCGCTGCGCCGATCGCGTGCAGCTCGAGCTCCTCGAGTGGAACCACCGGTGACACGGACGGTGGCGGGGGAGGCGGCAGCGATGGCGGCGGTGGCGGCGACGCCGCAGCCAGCGGCGGGGACAGCGGATCAGGCGGCAACACGGACAGCGGCACGTCCGGCGATTCGGGCAACGTCGTTCTTCCCGATGGCGGCAGCGGCATCACGGGCTGCGGCGATACGGGAGATCCCGGCAACTCTGTCGGCGTCGGCAAGTACTGCACGCTCGTCTCGGGTTGTCCGGACGGTCTCATATGCGCCGTCCTCGGCGGCGACGATTCGGACACCTGGTGCACGAAGCAATGCACGGCCCCCGACGCTGGTGGGAGCCCGACGGCATGCGGCGCGGGTGCGTCCTGTCAGTGCCAAGGCAGCCAATGCGGCTGCACGCCCGACGCGTGCCTTTGAGCAGCCTGTGAGCTGACGAGGAGAGAACGACGCGGAGCTAGTGCTTCGTGCGGCCGGCTTTTTTCGCGCCGCTCTTCGGTTTCGAAGCACCCGAAGTCGCGGAGGGGATCGTCTTGATCGCCGCGCTGAGATTCGCAGGGATGCTCGCCGTGGCCATCGCGCTCGGCTCGGCGGAAGGCGTCGATGGCATCGCGGCGGGCGCGGCCGTCGATTCGATCATCGGCGGCGCGGCCGACGTCGCGGCGACGGGTGGTCCTTTCGCGACGAAGATGACGTAGGCGAGCGGGGCTCCGACCGCGATTGCGATCCCGATCGCCCAGCGACCCCAACGCGGTCGCAGCTGGGGAAACTCCGAAGGCGAGGGAAGCGGCGTCACGATCGGGCCGACGTGCGACGTGCTCGCTTCCATCGTCACGGCGAGCGGCTTTGCGGCGGCGATCTTCGCGGAGCTCGGAGCGCCATCCACGGTCACGCTCATGGCATTCGCGGTGACGGGGCGCGGGAGAATTTGCTTTCCCGTGTAGCGCCGCAGCTGCTGCCTCAGAGTCTGCTCGATGGATTGCACGAGAAAGTTGCACGCGCCGGTTCCGAACGGAGCGATCGCGCGCGCGAGCTGCGAAACGTCGCTCCAGCGATCGTCGAGATTTCGCTCGAGACACTTCGCGATCGCCGCGTCGAGCGCTTCCGGGATGTCGGCGCGCAAGCTCCTCGCGGGAGCCGCTTTGCGACTGAGCACCGCGCCGAACGTCTCTCCGATGCCTTCCGCTTCGAAGGGCGTCTGTCCCGTGAGCAGCTCGTAGAGCACGACGCCGATCGCCCAGATGTCCGTGCGATGATCGACGACCTCGTTGCGCACGTGCTCCGGCGACATGTACATCGGCGTGCCCACCGCCTGTCCGTGTTGCGTCATGCGCGAGATGCTCACGGGGTCGTCGGGGCTCGTTGCTTGCAGCTTCGCGATGCCGAAGTCGAGGATCTTGATGATGGCGCTGCCGTCGTTCTGGTGATCGAGAAACAGATTGGCGGGCTTGAGATCGCGATGAATCACTCCGAGTGTGTGGGCGTGCGCGAGACCTTGCAGCGCTTGGAGCACGTAATCGACGGCATCTCCGATCGCGAGCTGGCGCTCGACGAGGAGGAGCTCGCCGAGATCGCAACCATCGAGACGCTCGAGGACCATGAACGGTAAGCCGCTCGGCAGCGTCCCGACATCCATCACCGCGGCAACGTGCGGGCTCTCGACGCGCGCCGCCGCGCGTGCCTCCGTGAGAAAGCGCTCGCGGAGCAGCGGGAGCTTCGGGAGATCGGGCGACAGAATTTTCAGCGCGATGCGTTTGTCGAGGAGGAGATGGTGCGCCGCAAACACGATCGCCATCCCACCCTCGCCGAGCGGCCCTTCGATCTTGTATTTGTCCGCAACGATCTCTCCGGGTTGCGGCAACGACGTCGATGACATTGTGGCCCACTATGAATCTACATGTTCATGGCGCATCCGAAAGGAGCGATTTGCGCGCAAAACCCGGCGCATTACCTTGTGCGAAAAGGAG
This sequence comes from Polyangiaceae bacterium, assembly GCA_025934595.1. Taxonomy (GTDB): domain Bacteria; phylum Myxococcota_A; class Polyangia; order Polyangiales; family Polyangiaceae; genus JAICXU01. The sequence goes on from JAICXU010000085.1 coordinate 7,194, forward strand.
CGATGTGACGTGCGCGCTCCGCCAACCCGCTCGGTCGAGAAGTGGGCTCGCTATTTTCGGCGTCCGCGCTATGCATGGTTCATGCGGAATTCGGCTCGATTTGCGATCGCGCTGTCGGCTCTGCTGGCCGCGTGCTCCTCGACCGAAAGCGACGGCTCTAGCGCAACCATCGACGCTGCGATTTCCGATGCGGGACCGAACGCGTCGAGCTCCGATGCGGCGGCGCCTGCCGACGCGGCGACGATTTCGGATGCGGCGCCCGAATTCGACGCGAGCGCACCGTGGAATCTGGTGAGCTTCGGCATCACGACGAAGGACGTGGATACCGGATCGAACATCGCGATCGCGTACGGCGGATACACCGCGACCGACGAAGATTCGCAAGCATGGATCACCGAGCTCACACGTGTGAGGCTCGCGTCTCTCGGTGTCGGACGCATCTACGCGGTGCGGGGGCCAAAAGATGCAGACTACAGCTCTCGGGAAATCGGGAGCTCCACGCTCGCCGCCGCGCTCGCCGCGAATACGAGCGCCGAAAAAATCGTCGTCGTCGCACACTCGAGCGGCGGATTCGTCGCCGACGAGCTCTTCACGTTCGCGTCGAACGACGTGATGGCGAAGATCACTTACTTCAATCTCGACGGCGGCTCCTGGTCGATGAACAGCGCGATGGTGGCAAAAATGCGCGGCGTCACCATTTGCGATGCGCACGATCCCGTCGCCGGAAATTCGGAGAACACATCTTCGGACGAGACCTTGCACGCGAGCCTCGAGGGCTCACATCTCTACACCGTCGATGCGACCGGCTCCGGATGCAACGTCGGCGCGGGGTGGTGCCTGCACGACACTCTCATCATCGACAAACCCCATGATCCGGCAACCTACGATCTCGCGCTGGATTACACGGACTTCACGTCCGGCCGTCACGTCGTCACGAGCTATTTGGATCAAGCCGTGATCGACGGAACGCTGTGAGGGCTCGGGAAGATCGGATGAACGGCGAGAGACCACATTCGGCAGATTATTTCGGGCCGCAGCGCGATTTCTGGTGGAACGCGGATTTCATGGAACTCATGGCGAAGCGGTGGCACCTCGCCAGCGTGCGCCGGGTGCTCGACGTGGGATGCGGTGCGGGACATTGGGCACGCCAGATTCTTCCGCGGTGTCATCCCGAAGCGACGCTTCTCGGAATCGATCGAGAGCCCGATTGGATCGCGCAGGCAAAGTCGCTGGCGGATCGCGCGAACGCGAGCACGCGCATGCAGTTCGTCGTGGGCGACGCCACGAACCTCGAGGCGCACGGCGGCGGATTCGATCTCGTCACATGTCAAACCGTCCTCATCCACCTCGCGAACCCCGCGGCCGCCGTCGAAGCGATGGTTGCGATGCTCGCTCCCGGGGGTCTCTGCGCGGTTGCCGAGCCGAACAATCTCGCGAATGCGATGGTGACCGATAGTTGGGATGAGACCGCTCCCATGGAGCTGCGAATCTCACGACTCCGCTTTCAGTTCACATGTGAGATGGGCAAGCGCAATCTCGGCGAAGGTGACAACTCCCTCGGCGAGCGGGTGCCGGAATTTTTCGCGCGCGCGGGGCTTCACGAAATCGAGGTGTACAACTCCGACAAGGTCGCCCTCATGATGCCTCCCTATGCATCACCGGCAGAGCGCGCGCTCGAAGACGAGGCCCTCGA
>JAICXU010000037.1 GCA_025934595.1 Polyangiaceae bacterium
GCTGCTCGGAGGCGCGCGATGACGGGAAGGCGGTTGCGCGCTGCGGTGATCGGGGCGGGATGGTACGCGTGCGAGAGCCATATCCCCGTCCTGGCGCGCCGGGCGGAAGTGGCGCTCGATGGCGTGTGCCGGCTCGGCGCGGCGGAGCTTGCACGTGCGCGCGCGCATTTCGGCTTCGCCTTCGCCGCGTGCTCCGCACGTGCAGCCGGCACCGGTGCTCGCCGCCGCTCCCGAGCCCACGCCGTCCGCCGCAGACGACTCGCCGACCGCGATTCATTCGCTCGACATCGAAGCGACCATGGCCGCCGCCGCAGATTCGGGAACGGTTCGTACCGCACCCGTCGTAGCGGCTCCGGCGCCTGCTCCTATTCCTGCTCCCGCGCCTGCTCCCGCATTTCGTGGCGTCAGCGCGCTCGGTGCGCTCAGCAAGAAAGCGACGCTCATCGGAACCGCGCCGCCTGCGAATTGGCCGCCGCGCGGCGCAGAGACGTCGGTCGTCACCGAAGCGCCGAAGCCTTCACCCGCCGAGCAAGCCGCTGCCGAGCCGCCGCCCGCACCCGCGCCGGATCTCCAAGCTTCGGAAGCGGGCGACGTCGACGCGCTGATGGGCGGCGAAGAGCACGCGGGCGAATCGGAGGCGCAGGTCATTCCCGCGCACGCGATCGAAGTGCAGGCGATGCCGACGCCGGCGCCCGTCGATCACATCGCCGACGATGTCGCGCCCGTGATTCAGCGTGAGAAGAAGGTCGCGCCGAAACGCAGCGCGAGCCCGGTTCTCGCGTTCATCATCATCTGGCTGATTTTGATCGTCGCGATCTGGTTCGCGTACAAAAAGTCGATCTGAGGGCGCGTCAGTCTTTCAGTGGACTACTTCGTCGGCGGCTTCGGCGCGGCGGCTGATTTGGGCGCGGCGACACCTAACGCGCGATCGAACGCGGGGGAAGCGGATTGGCGAAGCGTGATGCAGTTTCGTGCGCGCTCGAGATCTTCCGAGTAAGCGCGCGCGCCGCCTTCGATCTCGGAGATGTGCGCGTCGAAGAACGTCTTCGCGTCGGCGAGCGTGGCCTCGTCGCAAATGTTTCCGACGACGCTCACGTACACGACGCGACCGAAGCCGGGCGCCTTTTTCACGGCCTGCGGCCAATGCGCTTTCGTCCACGCAAGGACGACCGGTCGCGCGTCTTTGTTCGCGAGCGCCGCGCGAAATACGTAGCGCACGTCTTGTTCTTTCACTTCGTCGGACATCGCCCAATCGAGCGCCTTCTGGAGAAGCGCCGGATCGCCGAAGCCGCCCATCGCCCGAACCGCCGCGACGCGCACTTGAGGATTGTCGGCATGCAGCGCCGCGTTGCGGAGCGCGTCGAAGCGATCGGCCTTTGCACGTCGCGACGCGAGCTCGAGCGCGAGCGGACCGGTGTCGGGATCGACCGACGACGGGTCTTTGAGCCATTGCTCCGCGATTTTTTCTGCCTGCGCGAGCGTCGCGCCGCCGGCGAGGCTTCCGACCGTATAGAGGACGTCGCGTCGCAAGAACGCTTCTTCTTCTTCCGGCTGCGTCGGGGGCTTTTTCAGATCCTTTCGCTGCCAGCCGAGACGCTGCGCGGTCGGACCGAGCCGCGCCTCGACGAACGCTTCGAATTTTTTCTCGCTCGCCGCGTCGATCACCGCGTCGTGCACTTGCATGAGCACGTCGGCTTCTTCGCTCACGACGAAGCGATTCTTCTCGCCGTCGACGGCCTTCAGCGCGTCGAGGAACGTAGGCGGTTGCAACGTCGCGCTCTGGACATTCGCCCACGCGTTCGCGACGAGGCCCATGCGCGCGGCGCTGTCGAGCTTGGCGTGCATGAGCGGAACGAGCTCTTTTTCCGGCACGGCGAAGCGGAAGTAGCCGGCTTGATGTGCGTTCGGCGTCACGAAGCGTGGACATTTTTTGACGGGGAAGTTGTCCGTCGATCCGACGACGTTCGGCAGGAGCACATGATGGACGACGCCGGGCTCGTCGGCGTCGGACCAAATCGACAGCGGCACGACCCACGTTTTCTGCCGTGAAGCGCTGAGAGGCGCGCCGAGAGGCTGCCACATCGTCTGCGAGAGGTGCGCGGAGTACGATTTTCCGTCGCATTTCGTGTCGACCGAGATCGACGGGAAGCCCGTTTGATCCAAGAAGGAGCTCGCGATGCGCGCGACGTCGTCGCCGCCGCCATGGGCTTCGTCGATCGCGGCAAAGAGATCCTTCGCGCGCGCGTTCTTCCATTGATGACGTCGCAAGTAAGCGCGCACGCCGTTCCGGAACGTCTCCGCGCCCACGTAGTCTTCGATCATGCCGATGACGGCCGCGCCTTTGTCATACGTGAGATCGTCGAAGGCTTCGTCGGCCTCCGCCGCCGTTGCCACCGGTTGCCTCACCGCGCGCGCCGACGAAAGCGCGTCGGTGCGCATCGCCCCGAGACCGTCGCGCACCATGTCGAGCGTTGCGTTGTAGCTCGGTTGATAGCCGTCGAGCGTCTTCGCCTCCATCCAAGATGCGAACGCTTCGTTGAGCCAAATGTCGTCCCACCATTGCATCGTGACGAGATCGCCGAACCATTGATGCGCGAACTCGTGCGCGATGACCGCGGCTTGCGTGTGACGCGCGCGCGCTCCGCCGTTGTCCGGCGGCAGGAGGAGCAGCTCCTCGCGGAACGTCACGAGACCCGCATTTTCCATGGCTCCCGCCGCGAAATCCGGCACCGCGACGATGTCGAGCTTCGGATACGGATACGGAATTCCGAAATACGTCTGCAATCGATCGACGAGCGCCTGCGCGACGTCGAGCGCGAGAGTGCCTTGCGTCGACTTTCCCTTCGTCGTGATGAGGCGCATCGGAAAAGGTGTTTTCCGGCCTTCGCGCACGTCGAAGTCGCCCACCGCCACGGCGACGAGGTACGTCGGAAGGGGCTGCGTCGTGGCGAACGTGAAGGTGGTCTTGTCGTTCGCGTCTTCGCGTTTGACCTCGGGACCGTTCGCGACCGCGATCATGCCTTTCGGCGTGCGCACGTGGACGTCGAACGGAACCTTGAAGCCGGGCTCGTCGAAACAAGGAAATGCGCGGCGCGCGTCGGTCGCTTCGAATTGCGTGAAGGCGTAGGGCTTGCCGCCGTCGACGACCTTGTAGAGACCCGCGAGATCGGCCCCGTACGGCGCTTCGTACGCGATTTGGATCGTCGCGTCGCCGGCGGGAATCTGCTGAGGGAAATGGAGGACGAGCTGATCGTCCGCCGTCGCGCCGTGCGATCGACGTGCTGCCCACGTTCCCGCCATCTCGCTCTTGCCGATCTCGACCGCGACGCGCACCGGCTTCAAATCGCGCCCATTCAGGACGACATAAGAGGTGGGCGCCGTCGCGTGCACCGCGATCGTCGTGATGCCGCGAAATCCGTTTTGGGCCGGATCGACGTCGAGCTGCAAATCGTAATGCGTCGGCGTCACCGTCTCGGGGAGCCGCCCATCCGCACGCGGCGCGGGCTCTTGATCCGACGGCTGCGGGGGCAGGGCGATCTTCGCGTGCGACGACGCCGTCGTAGAGGGCGGTGCGGCAGCAGGCGAGCAAGCGACGGCGATCAGCGCGAGAGCGGCGAAAACTATGCGTTTCACGGTGCGAACGGTCACCCTACGAGAGGCGCCCGTCAAGCAAAACGAAAACCCGGCGGCGTCTTACTCGCCGCTCTCGTTTCGCACTTTGCGACCCTCGTCCATCGTCTCGACGTTGAGATCGATCACGCATTTCATCATCGCCGCTCGCTGCTCCTCCGAAGGCGGCGAACGATCCCAATTTCGCACGACGCGCTCGAAGGCCATGGCCTTGGCGCGCAGCTCGCGGACGCGCGCCGATGGCGGCATCTCGCTCAAGCGCTCGAGGATGTCGGTGAGCCCCTGCTTCGCGATGGATAGTCGGGTCGACTTCGCAGGGGACATGATGGAAGCGTACCGGTCACGGCACGCGCTGTGAAATATGTCGCATTTTTCGCGGCCGCGCTCGTCCGCGGGCCCGGGCGGGCGATCACTGCGTCTTGTCGATGACCGCGTTCTGGCAGACCGGCGGGCAATCGGCGCCGTTCGGCGTCGTCTTCGTGAAGATCGCGGTCTCGTCGATTCCGCCAGCTACCTTGGTGCCGTCCGCCGTCGTCACGAAGAGCTGGTACGTATCGCTCGCGGCGGGGGCGGAGTCGCTCAAGTTGAAGTCGGCTTCGACGACGTAACCCTTCTCGGGATCGGGCGAGCCGAGATAGCCGGTGACGTTGAGCTGACCTTGCAGGCTGACCGTGAGCCGATCCCCCGGCGAGCTCGGAACGCTCGATGGCGTGCCCGAAACGCACTGGTTGTCGATGCAAGCGGAGATCGTTGCAGTCTGCATCTGATCGCGCGTGACGTTCGCGAACGTCTTCAGGACCGCGCCGCTAGTGCACGTGTTCAGCGCGCAATTGTTCGACGCCGTGCCCGCGGTGCAGGCGACGGTGTGCATCATCACGAAGAGCGCCGACGAAAATGCGGCCAAGGATCCACGGAGCGAAAGCACGCGAGCCGCCAGCATGCGACTACTCTACACCGAATCGTGATGTTAGCCTCGAGCCTGTGTCGGCCGTGCTCAGCCAAGAAAACGAGGGCAGCCTCGCCCATCGTCTTGCGCAGATCGCGCACGTCCTCGAAGGCACCTTCCTCGGCAAGGACGAGGTCATTCGATTGCTGCTCATCTCGGTGCTCGCCGGCGAGCATGCGGTGCTCATCGGGCCGCCGGGAACCGCGAAATCGGCCCTGATCCGCATGTTCTCGCGCCTTTTGTCGGCGCGCTATTTCGAATACTTGCTGACGCGGTTCACCGAGCCGAACGAAATTTTCGGTCCCGTCGACATCGCCGCGTTTCGCGAAGGTCGCTACGAGCGGCGCGTCGACGGCATGCTCCCGCAAGCCGAGATCGTGTTCCTCGACGAGGTCTTCAAATCCAACTCCGCGATCTTGAATGCGCTCCTCACGCTGTTGAACGAGCGTCGCTACACGTCAGGTGGCGTCGTGATGAAGTGCCCGCTCCTCTCCGCGTTCGGTGCATCGAACGAGGTGCCCACCGACGAGACGCTCACGGCGATCTTCGATCGCTTTCTTCTGCGCATCCGAAGCGACAACCTCGACGCGTACCACTTCAACGATCTGCTCGCGAAAGGCATCCATCACGAAGTGATGGGAATGACCGATGCGCCGGTGAAGCCGCTCGCCACGGCCGCGGAGATCTCTGCGCTTCATCGAGGCGCGTCGCAGCGCCTCAAGTTCTCGGAAGAATTTTTCTCGGCCTACAAAGGCCTCGTGTTCCAGATCCGCGCCGAGGGCATCACCCTCAGCGATCGCCGCGTCGTGAAGCTCTTGAAGCTCTTCGCCGCGAGCGCGCTGCTCGACGGTCGCAATCACCCCGACGCCTCGGATTTCTTCATCCTGAAGCACATTTGGAACAACGAGGATCAAGCGGCGATTCTCGAGGCGATCGTCACCCCTGTCCTCGAAGCGCACTTCCGCGATCACCCGAACGCGCGACGCGTCGGCGCCATCGGTGTCGGCATCGAGGCCCTCGCGGGCGAGATCGATCGCGTGCGCCAAGTGCTCACGGGATCCGGTGCGCTCGGCGACGTCCAGCTTTTCAGCCAGCTCAAGGCTCTGAACGAGATCAAAGCCGCGCTCGTCGCATCGCACGATCCGCGGGCCCCCGAGCTCGAGCAGCGCGTGAATCAGCTGCTCGATGCCGCGTTTCGTAGCGGTCGATTCGCGCAGCTCTGATGAAGCTCGCCGCCATCGAGACGTCGACGCAGACTGGATCCGTCGCGCTCTTCGAAGACGGCGAGCTCGTGCTCGAGGCGGAGGAGCGCGCCTCGAATGCGCACGGCGAGTCGATTGTCGCGATGCTCGCGGCGCTCCTCGGAAAAGCGAAATGGAAGGCGCGCGAGGTCGACCGATGGGCGGTCGGCGTCGGGCCGGGATCCTTCACGGGCACGCGCATCGGGGTCTCGACGGTGAAGGGGATCGCGATCGCGAGCGGGGCGGACGTCGCCGGCGTGACGGCGTTCGATGCCGTGAGCGATGGAATCGAGATCGCACCTGGTGAGATCGCCGCCGTCTTTCTCGACGCGCAGCGCGGCGAAGTATTCGTGCAGAGTACATGCATAAAAGAGCCCATTTTCGCGCCCATTTCGCGAATCCCCGCGATCCTCGCGTCCTGGCACGTCGAACGTCTCGTCGCGATCGGAGCCGGCGCGAAGCTCGTGGACCTCTCTTCGTTTCCAGGCGCGCGGATCGTCGCGGACGCTCCTCACGACATTCCGCATGCGCGGGCTCTCGCGCAGATCGCGAGGACGCGCACGCCGACGCCCGTCGATCTGCTCGAGCCGCTCTACGTGCGTCCGCCGGACATCACCGCGAAGAAAATCTAGCGGGTCTCGTCGCGATACTGCTCGAGATCGATGTTGTATTTCTTGAGCCAGCGATGCACTTGCATGCGTTCCTTGCCGAGCTCGCGACCGACGGCGGCGATGTTGCCGTGATGTCGCGCGAGCAGATCGCGGAGCTCCTCTTCGCTCGGCGTGCCGCGTCTCGGTGACATGGGTGGTGCGCTCGGAGTACCGCCGGGCAAAATGCTCGGATTCATGTTTTGCCTTCGATCCGCGTAGCCCTTCATGCATTCCGAGATTTGCTCCGGCAAATGCATGACATCGATGACGAGGCGGCCGGTCTGGTCGCGAACGGCGTCGCGTACGTTGGCGAGCGCGACTGCGCGCTTGATGCAGCTCTCGAGCTCGCGCACGTTGAACGGCCAGTCGTAGTGGATGAGCGCCACCATGGCCGAGAACGTGAACGTGACCGCGGTCTGACCGAATCGCGCCGGAAAAAAGTGGCAGAGACGATAGAGGTCCTCTTTGCGCTCGCGGAGCGGCGGGAGCTTCACCGCATGCTCGTTCAAGCGCGCGAAGAGATCGCCGCGGAATTTTTCGTTCTTCACGAGGCCGAAGAGATCGCGATGCGTGGCGCACACGACGCGAATGTCGACTTTTTCCGGCGTCGTGCCGCCGAGCGGAAAGACCTCGCGCGCTTGCAGCACGCGCAAAAGCTTCGCCTGCGCCTCGAGGGGCATGTCTCCGATCTCGTCGAGGAACAGCGTGCCGCCGTCGGCGAGCTTCACGAGGCCGGGCTTGTCGCGATCGGCGCCGGAGAATGCGCCGCGTCTGTATCCGAAGAGCTCGCTCTCGAGGAGCGCGTGCGGGATCGCCGCGCAATTGATGGCTTGGAACGACCCGCGGCGGCCCGACATCTGATGAAGAGCGCGCGCGGCGACCTCTTTGCCCGTGCCCGTTTCGCCGAGGATCATGCACGAGAGCTCGGTGGGCGCGATGCGCTCGAGATCCGCGGCGATGAAATCGACTTGGGCGCCGCCGACGAGCTCGCTCGGTTTCTGGGCTTTGCGGGGCGCGAACATCGCGCCATCGAGTCGGTAGGGGACGTAGCGCTCGGCGCCGGCCTCGACGAACTTGAAGACGGCGTCGCCGACGCGTACCTCGTCGAGATGCTCGAGCGCGTGCTCGCGAATGAATGCGCCGTTCACGATTGTGCCGTTGCGGCTGCCGAGATCCCACAAAATCCATGCATCTTGCACGGCCGAGAAACGCGCGTGTTGGCGCGAGACGGCCTGTTCCGGAATGCAGATCGGATTCGCGGCGTCGCGTCCGACGACGACCACGTTCGAGCTGAAGACGTACGCGGGATAGAGCTGATCGAAATTCGGCGCGTAAAGAAGGACGATGCCGGGCCGCGGCTGCACCTCGGTCTTCCCCGAGTCGTCGGCACCCGAATACGACGACGACACGCCGGTTCGGTGCTTGCTCACGGAAAGCGGTCCACCGCTCATCTCATTTCGAGCTTATCACCTCACGCCGAGATTCCGTATCGAGCCGGATCGACGCCGAGCCGCGCGCAGACGTCGCGAAGCGCAATATCGGCGCGATTTCGTGCGTCTTCGAGCGTCCCCGAGTTGTCGATTTCGACGTCGGCGGCTCGTAGCTTCGCTTCGAGCGACGTTTGCGCAGCGAGTCGCCCGCGAGCTTCAGCTTCGGTCGACCCATCGCGTGCCATGGCGCGCGCGAGCTGCACCTCGGGTGACACCCACACGACGACGAGCGGACGAAACGCGTCCGCCATTCCGTTCTCGACGAGGAGCGCCGCTTCGTAACACGCGAGCGGCTCGCCTTTTTGGGCGAGCGCCGTCGCTTGCTTCGCCGTCTCGTGCGCGATGCGTGGATGCACGATCGCATTGAGCTTCGCGCGCGCCGCCGCGTCGGTGAATACGAGCGCGGCGACGGCCTTGCGATCGAGCTCGCCGTCCGGAGCAATCACGGACGGGCCGAGGGCCCGTGCGACCTCGGCGAGGCCCTCGGAATTTTTTGCGACGACCTCGCGCGCGAGACGGTCGGCGTCGATGACGGGAAGCCCGACCTCGCGAAAGCGCGCTGCGATCGTGCTCTTTCCCGACGCGATGCCGCCCGTGAGACCGAAGAGATGCACGCGAAAAAGAGTACATCCCACGCGCCGCACACGTCGCGCTCGTTTGCGGTACAAGTGCGGGCCATGCGAGGCCCCGCGATTTCACGTCGAAAGCTGCTCGCCGGAGTCGGCGGCGCGCTGCTCGGTGCGAGCGCCGTCGTGGCTCTCTTGCGAACGAGCGGCTACGACGTGCCCGACGAGATCGCGGGCGCGCTCACATCGCTCGAGCCTTGGGAGTACGTGCTCTTGCAACATGCCGCGCGTCGCATCTGCGCGCCCGATCGGCCCGGCGACCGATCCATTCCCACCGCAGACGATACGAACGTCGCAGGCTTCGCCGATTCGTACATTCGGACGATGTCGGCAGACCTGCGCAGCGATCTGAAAAAATTGATCGCGCTCGTGGAGCATCTCGCGCCGCTGCCCCTCGGCTACCGCGCGCGTTTCACGAAGCTCGACGCGGTTGCGCAGGATCGGGTGCTCGCGTCGCTCGAGTCGAACGACGTCGCCCTTTTGCGCGGAGGCTTCGCGGGCCTCAAATCGCTCATTTTCATGGGGTATTATCGCGATCCGCGCACCTGGCGCATGCTCGGTTACGACGGACCTCGCGTCGGAAGACCGGTGCTCGGATGGTGATGCTCGCGGGCGCCGTCATACGCGGTGGGACGCTACGCGAAGACGTCCATCTCGACGTCGATGCGGTCGTCGTCGGCACGGGCGCGGGCGGATCAATCGCGCTTCGCGAGCTCGCGCGCGCGGGCCTCCGTGTCGTCGGTCTCGAAGAAGGCGGCTTCCACACGTCCGCCGATTTCAACCAACGCGAAGAGCAAATGTTGCCGATGCTGTTTCAAGACGGCGGCGGCCGCGCGTCCACCGACCTCGCGATCCGCATTCTGCAGGGCAGGGGGCTCGGCGGCAGCACGATCCACAACACGAATCTCTGCAAGCCGATCCCCGACGAAGTGCTGCAAATCTGGGCGCGTCGTCATGGCGTCGTCGGAGCTTCGCCCGCGGAGATGCGCCCGTACTTCGAGCAAATCGAGCGCGAGCTGTCGGTCTCCGAGATTCCGCAAAACATGCAGAATGCAAATAATTCGGCGCTGCGCGTCGGCGTCGAGTCGCTCGGCTGGAAAGGCGCCCCGATGAAGCACAATCGCATCGGCTGCCAAGCGAGCGGCTTTTGCGAGCTCGGGTGCACGTACGACGCGAAGCAGAACGCGCTGAAGGTGGTTTTGCCGCAAGCGGCAGAGGCCGGCGCTCGCATTTATTCGAATGTCGAAGCGCAGCGCATCACGTTCGCGAATGGAGAGATCACCGGCGTCCGTGCGCTCGCACGTGGCGACGCAGGGCAAGGCGTGGCGAATTTGAAGATCCGGGCGAGAGTCGTCGTGCTTTCGGCGAGCGCCACGGGATCGGCGGCGCTCGCGATTTCCAGCGGAATCGTCGATCCGCACGAGCAGCTCGGCGCCGGCCTCCGCATTCATCCCGGCGCCGTCGCCGCGGGCATCTTCGATCGCGACATGAAGAGCTACGACGGCATCCCGCAGTCGTACGAATGCACCGAGCTTTTGTCGTTCGAAGAAGGCAGCGACCGAAGGTGTTGGATCATTCCTGCGTTCGCGCATCCGATCGGCACCGCGTCGATGCTGCCGGGATTCGGCGCCGCCCACATGAGCGCGATGCGCACGTATTCGAATCTCGGGGTGCTCACGGCGATGGTGCACGACGAAACGCAAGGACGCGTGAGCGCGGCCCACGATGGCCGTCCGAAGATTTCGTATTCGATGATCGAAAGCGATCGCCAGCAGCTCGCGAAAGGTCTCGTCGCTTGCGCACGGCTTCTCTTCGCGGCGGGCGCACGCGAGGTCACGATCCCCGCGATCCCTCCGATTCGCCTGAAAAATAAGGCCGATCTCGATTCGCTCGATCTCTCGCAGATCCGCCCGCACTCGGTGCCGCTCACGGCCGTGCATCCGATGGGCGGCATGCGCATGGGCGAAGATCCGAAGACGAGCGCGGTGAAATCCACCGGCGAGCATCATCACGTGCGCGGGCTCTTCGCGTGCGTCGGCGGTCTCTTTCCGACGAGCATCGGCGGCCCGCCGCAGATCGGGATCTATTCGACCGCGCTTCGCATCTCGAAACACGTCATCGAGCGAGCGCGTCGCTGATCGAGAATCACTTCGTCGGATCTTCGATGCGACCTGCGAAGAGGATGGTGCCCGACGCGTCGTCGCGAATGAAGAAGAGGAAGGGATGGTCGACTTTGAAGTCGACCGTCTTCGCCGGAAGGCTCGCTGCCATCGCGCGCATGACGACGCCGGTCGCCGCGGCCGCTTCGGTGCCTTCTTCGTTCACGTCCACGAATGCTTTGTGGACGACGGCCGAGATGTAGAGAGGGTCCTCGGATTTTTGCGCGATCCCGGAGAAATCCGCGTCGGCGCCGAACGCCGCCGACATCCCCATTTGCTTCAGCACCGTCGACAGCTCGAAGCTTCCCGTCGTCTTGAATCGCGGCAGTGACAAATTCACGCTCGCTTCGGAGCACGCGGACGCCCACCTCGAAACCGACGTGGCGTCGATCTCGCCCTCCACCGTCGCCGTCGTTTTTCCCGCTTTCGGCAGCACGACCAGCATCGA
>JAICXU010000146.1 GCA_025934595.1 Polyangiaceae bacterium
AAGGGTGACGGCGCGACGATGAATCCGACGCGCAGCCCTGCGCCGAGCGTCTTCGAGAACGAGCTCAAATAAATCGTGCGCTCGGGCAAGAGCGAGTGGATCGTCGGCGGCTCCTCTTCACGAAACCAAAGGCCCTTGTAGACATCGTCCTCGATCACGAACATGCCGCGCTCTTGGGCGAAGGCGGCGATCTCGAATCGCTGCGCAAGCGAGAGCGTGTGCCCGGTCGGATTGTGATGGTTCGTGTTCAGCATCACCGCTGAAATAGGCGCTTTTCGTGCCTCTTCGCGCAATGACGCGAGGTCGAAGCCTTGCTCGGTGCGCGCGATCGCGACGGGCTCGAGACCGAGCTCCGTGAGCATCGAAGGGATCATGAAGTAGCCGGGAGACTCGACGGCGACGCGACGGCTTCCGGTTGCCGACGTCACGGCTGCGAACGCAAGATTCAACGCTTCGATCGCGCCGTGCGTGACGACGACGCGCTCCGGCGACACGTGCGATCCGACGTGCGACGCGATGACGTCACGAAGCCGCGGCTCGCCGAGAGGATCGGCATAACGAAGACCGTGCGTGAAGTGGCGGGGCTCGACGCGCTTCAACATCTGCGTCCATTCGCGCGTGGCAAGCACGGTCTCCGACGTCGTGCCGCTGCCGACGGTCACGAAATCTTCGCCTCCGCTCTGCACGAGAATCGTAGCCATGCCATGCGCGACGGCGTCGACCCGCAAATCCGCGATGCGCGTCGGCTTGGTTCGCGCGATGCGTGGCGCGCTGCGCACGAAGAATCCTTGACGCTCGCGTGACTCGAGAATGCCTTCGGTGCAGAGATCGTCGAGCGCGTCGATCACCGTGTTCTTCGCGACGTCGAGCGTGCGCGCGAGCTCCAGAATCGAAGGCAGCCTGCTTCCTCGACGAAGCGCGCCCGACGCAAGCAAGCCGCGAACGTGCTCTGCGACGAGCGCGCGGCGTGGCGATGCCGAAGCTCTTGTACCCATGGTCGACTGCATCGGACGCGACATGAATTAGCGCAGCTTAGCTCGGGGCGGATCTCTGTACCCATCCAAAATGTTCGCTGTGTCCTTTTGGCTGTTCCTTGGCCGATGGCGCCTCGGTCGTAGCTTGCTTGCCCATGAGCACGCTGTCTCTTCCCACGCGGGCGCCGGTGACGATTGCGCAGCCGCGCGTATGGCGCCCGCTCACCCTCGCGGCGCTCGCGACTTTGTATCTCGTTTGGGGATCGACGTACCTCGCGATGCGCGTGGCCGTATCGAGCATCCCGCCGCTCATGTTGGGATCACTTCGCTTCTCGACGGCGGGCACCATGCTGCTCGCGCTCCTCGTCGCGCGTGGAGCGAAGCTGCCGACGCTCCGCGAGTGGGCGGCGAGCGCGCTCGTCGGATTTTTGATGATGGTCGTGGGGCTGGGCACGGTGTCGCTCGCGTTCGAGGGTCATCACGTGACATCGGGCGTCGCCGCGCTCATGTTCGGAACCGTTCCTCTTTGGACGGCGCTCTTCGAGCGCGCGTTCGGTCGCAAGCTCGGCACGCGTCAGGCGGTGGGGCTCGCGCTCGGATTTCTCGGCGTCCTCTTCGTGGCCACGCGAGGAACGTTGCGGGCTTCGCCAGGTTGGGCGGTGGCGATCGCGGCCTGCGCCGCGTCGTACGCGTTCGGTTGCGCGCTGAACGTTCGCGTTCCGCTTCCGAAAGGCAGCGTCGCGACGGCGGCGCAAATGATCGTCGCCGGCGCGGTGCTCGGCGCGGGAAGCATCCTTCGCGGTGAGACGTTTCCCGCAGAAATCAGCCTCCGCGCGTGGCTCTCGCTCGTGCACCTCGTCGTCTTCGGATCGATGGTCGCGTACAGCGCGCTCACGTTTCTCTTGCGCACCGAGAGCGCCGCGCTCGCGACGAGCTACGCCTTCGTGAACCCGGTCGTCGCGCTCGCGCTCGGAGCGTGGCTCGGCGGCGAGCACGTCACTCCTGCTGACTTTGCCGGCGTGACGCTCGTCATCGCTGCCGTCGTCGTCGTCGCGGGTGCGCGATCGCGCGAAGCTTCTGCGACGCGTTCTTCGTAGGAGATCTCATGCCCCGCTCGTGCGCATCGATCGCGCGGCCATCACGGTCGCCCAGCTTCGCGGCATCATCTTCACGATGAGGGCGGTGAGCTTGTTCGCGATTCCGGTGGTGACGACGGCGCGACCTTTCATGGCCGATCGAATTCCGATCACGGCGACGTCATCGGCGGTCATCGTGAGGCCGTCCATCCACTTCGGCTTCTTGTGAGCGGCGACCTCGTGGAACTCCGTCGCGGTGAGACCGGGGCACATCGTCGTGACGCTGACGCCGGTGCCTTTGAGCTCGTAGTTCACCGCTTCGGAGAACATGAGCACGTACGACTTGGTTGCGGAATACACGGCATAAAGCGGCGAAGGCTGATACGCGCCGATGCTCGCGACCTGCAGAATTCGGCCGGATTTGCGCGCGACCATGCCTCGCAAGAAATGATGCGTGAGCAGCGTGAGGCTCGTCATGTTGAGCTCGATCATCTGCGTGACGCGCTCGATCGGTTGGTCCGCGAAGTTTCCGTACACGCCGAAGCCCGCATTGTTCGCGAGAAAATCGATCTCGACGCCGAGCGCTCCCACCGCGTCGATCAATTTTTGTGCGCCACCATGCTCGCCGAGGTCGGAGCCGACGACGTGCGCCATGACGCCATGATTTTTTTCGAGCTCGCGCGCCAGCTCCTCGAGCCGATCCGTTCTTCGCGCCGTGAGCACGCAGTCGTGCTTCGCCTCCGCGAGCCTTCGAGCGATGGCCGCGCCGATCCCGCTCGAAGCACCCGTGACGAGCGCCGCTCCCCGTTTGTCCATGGAGCGAGGATAAGCCAAATGTTAAAGTCCGAGTCGTGCGATCTAGACTCGCAATTTCGATCGGCGCGCTCGAGCCCGATCTCGTCGGCGACGCGGCGGACATTCTCGCGCGCGCGTTCGCGGACAATCCTGCGTACGAATCGATCCTCGGTCACCTCTCGAATGAAGAGAGGCACGAAGCGCTCCCTCTCGTGAAGCGCGCGTTCATTCGCGCAACGATGTCGGTCGGACGTGCGAACGGTGCGTGGATCAACGGCGACCGTCTCGCCGGGGCATCGCTCGTTCTCGGCCCCGGCCAATATCCATGGGGCGTGCGCGGTTTTCTCGGCCTTTCGCGCGCGTCGATGCACACGTCGACGTTCCGCGCGATTCCGAATTTTTTGCGCTACGACAGCTGGTCGAAGCGGCGGCACATTCGCGAGCCGCACTATTATCTCTTCGTCATCGGCGTCGATCCAAAGCGACAAAACAAAGGCGTAGGTCGCGCGCTGCTCGAGAATCTCGCGAAGCAAGCCGACGCCGATCACCTTCCTTGTTACTTGGAGACCGACACGAAAGAGAACGTGAAGCTCTATCGAAAGCACGGCTACGAAGTGGAGAACGAAGACGTCGTCGCTCTTCCCGAGCCGCTCCGCATGTGGACGATGAAGCGTCCCGCCCGCCCGGCGTGAGAAGCGGGCGGACCTCACGCACGACAAAAATGTACGGCCGCGCTCCTTTGGAGAGCACGGCCGCGACTCGCGAAAAACGCGTCTACGCGTTTCTCTCGACTACTTCACCGCCACTTTGATCGGGCCCTTGCACTTCTCGGTGCCTTGGCAAATGAACGCGCTCACGGTGCCCGTGCATGCCGCGCCGTGGAATTTGGCGCCGTGCTCGTCGACCGAGACCTTGCTGCCGTCGGTCCACTTCCAGGGAGCCGCGGGATTCGTGTGCCACGGCGCGACGGCAGTGACCGTGACGTCGCCTTTGGCGCACGCGACATTGAGGAGCGCTTCGTCACCTCCGGCGCTCGAGGGCGTGCTGAGCGTGACCGTTGCGAGGGCCACGGCGGCGACTGCAGTAACGGAGGCGAGAATCTTTTGGAGGCGCATCGACCTTCTCCTTTTGACGCGCAGCCATTGCTGGGCGCCGAGCTTTTTCGGTGAGGGGATGAGGCTAAGGGTAGAGCGTACGACGACGCATGTCGCGAAATTATTCATCGCTCTCGAGGCGCATTTCGCAAGGGAATTTACGGCGAATTCGAGAGCTTGCCTGGGTTAAAATCAATCCGGTTAAGCTTTGTCCATGACGCCGCACGGCGTTCGCCGACGAGGATGCCCTCCAATTTCACGGGGGCGCGTCTGGCGCGTGTGCGGCGGCCTGATTAAGGTGGCGCGCATGATCTACGAATCCGTGAAGCAAATGCAGAAAGAGCTGGGCCAGCTCCAGAAATGGCTCGACACCGCGGCGGCCTACGCCACCGAGAAAAAATTCGACGTCAACGTGCTCGCCGGCTCGCGTCTCGCGCCGGATCAATTCCCGCTGTCACGCCAGATTCAAACCGCGTGTGACACCGTGAAGTTCGCGCTCGCGCGCGTCGCCGGAAAAGAGATGCCGTCGATTCCGGACGAAGAAAAGACGATCGACGACCTCAAGGCCCGCGTGAAAAAGACGATCGCGCTCGTCGATGGCGTATCCGCAAAAGATTTCGAAGGCGCCGCGGACCGTGTCGTCGTGAATCCACGCTGGGAAGGCAAAGTCATGAACGCGAAGGACTACTTCCTCGAGCACGTGACGCCGAACTTCTACTTTCACCTCGCGCACACCTACGCGATTTTGCGTCACAACGGCGTGAGCATCGGGAAGAAGGATTACTTGGGCGAGCTCTCGCTCAAAGACGCGAAGTAGGGTGGACGCGAGCTCGCTCGAGGCGAGCGGAACGAAGCGGCCTTGGACTTCGCGAGCAGAACGGGCTGAAGCTTGCCTAGCTCTCCGAAGGATCCGGGCCGCTCGTTTTTTTGTCTCAATCGCAAGGCCCGGTGGATCCGGCCGGCTCACTTTGAATGTCCGCGGTGAGCCCGCAGCAAGCCGTCTGCGAATCGATGCAATGCCCGTCGACACAGGCCGCGACCAGAGCTTCGTCGAATTTTTTTCCGGCAGGACACGCGCAGCACGTTGCCATGCAATCCTCGGCCGTTTGGCACGCGGCGCCCGCGCCGGCATCGCCGTTCAGCGACAGCGGCTTGCCGCATCCGAAGGTGCTCGACTCCGATGCGAGACCGTTCACCGTCTTCACGTCGCCCGTGCACGAGAGCGCGCCGCTCGAGCCGCCGCTGCCCGGCGTTCCCGTATTGGAGGACGAGCACGCGAACGTGACGAGAGCGAGCACGGGCATCGAGGCGAAGAGAGCGCGGAGCATCGTCCGAGACTACGCCGCGTTTTCGCGCGCACAAAACACGAACGCCCCGACCCGTGAAGGTCGAGGCGTCCGAGGGATTACGCCGGTCTGTTCTTAGAACAGGTTGCCGTACCCGAACCGCGAGATGATCTGGCGGAGCGTGTCGAGGTTCGAGGCGTAGTTGCGAATGAGCACCTTGTTGGCTTCGCACGTCGTTGCGTCGACAGCGCAGACCGGGTTCTTGTTGCCGTCGAGCGTGTAGATGACCTCGCCCGTCTTCGTTCCCGGCGTATTGACGAACGTCGCTTGTGCAATGCTGTTTGCGTATTGCAACATGCGCGCGCCCGAGGTGCGTTGAACGCTCTTGCCCGCAACCGTCTCGGTTCCGTAGTCGCGAGCGACGTACTGGAGACCGCTGACCGGATCGTTGTAGACGTACTGCTGGTTGTCCGGGATCGAGACGGTGTCGCCACCCGTCGGCGAGTAGACGCGCATCTCGTCCACCCAGTCTTCGGTGAGCGTGGTGCTACCGTAGATGAACGCGTAGATGAGCGCCGGATACTGCTCTTCCCAGCCAATGACCGGGTCGATGGCGAGCGCGCCTGCCGGGTAGGACACGTTGCCAGTCGACTGCCAGGGCAGGTACTGGATGTGACCCATCGGCGTGGACGTGCTGTTTCCAGCTTGCGGCGGCATCGTGTACGGCGCGAAGCCGGACAGATCGTTCTGCATGATGCCGGAGAAGAAGCGGCGCATCTGGTCCGGATACAGCGTCGAGTAGTTGATGTTGAGGTATCGGCTATCGACGTACTGATCGCGGCTGTTCTGGAGGAAGTCGTCGTAGGCTTCCGTCATGTAGTAGGTCGAGTAGACCTTCTCATAGTAGCTACCGACTTGCGTCTGGTAGTCAGCCCACCAGTAGCCCTTCGAGTAGTCGTAGTCGTTGTTGACGAAACGACCTTCGCCGCTACCCACCGAAACCTGGAGGGTCGGGGTTTGGACCACGGTCGGCGTGAACTGGTTGGTCGTGAGGACGCCCGTTCCGTGATCGTAGTAGGTGCCCGGCTCCGGACGCGTGAGGACCGTCATGAACTCGTTCATGCTGATCTGTGACGCGAGCGTGTGCGGGAAGAGGAGACCGAGACCGACCTTCGGATCGATGAAGTTACCTGCGTCGGTACCAAGCTGCGCCATGTAGAGACCGAGAGCCTTGGTCGACGAGGTGAGCTTGTCGAAGTAGCGGCTCATGGTGCGATCCACAACGGAGTCCGTGGCGAACGACATCTTGTCGCGGCGGAAGTTGTTGAAGATGTACCGGTTCTCGTACGTCGAGGTGATGAACTGCGCCTGCTCGTACGCATCGGCGCCCGCGTCGAAGCGGAAGACCGGCACGTTGCCGAAGTCGGCGAACTCGTCGGAGCCGAACATGTACGGGTGACGAATACGTCCCTGCGCGTCTTTCGCCCAGTTGAGCGTCTGACCACCCGTGAAGATCTTGTTCGTGTCCGGGAGCATGTCGTCGCGGTCGACGAAGTCGAGCGGCACGCCGTCGCACTTCGCGCTGAGCGCGTCGTTCGGATCCGTTTGCGTCGTGCACTTGCCGACCAATTCACCGCCGAGGAGATCGTTGAACTGGCTGTAGTGGACGGACGTGAGCTGACCAGTCTGGCCGTTGAACGCCGTGACGTCCCACGGTCCGCTGATTCCACCGAAGCCATCGTAACGGCCGTAGTAGACGTTGCGGGCTGCGGAGCTGCGGATGGTCTTGTCGACGTCGACGACGCCGGCGTAACCGAAGCGCATCGCGGCCTTGTCGTAGTTGCCGATGTCGTTCATGTCCTGGGTCTGGTCGCCCGGGTAGTCCATGACCGTCGAGGAGCCCCACTTCCAGATGAGGCCGTTCGTCTCCTCGTCGGTGACGGGATCGATCCAACGCGGACCGACGCAGTCATGACCGTCGACGTGCGGCACCGTCGGATCCGCACAGGCCTTCTCGGCAC
>JAICXU010000948.1 GCA_025934595.1 Polyangiaceae bacterium
GATACGGCGAGCAGGAAATCCCAGTCGTCGAAGCTCTCGATCCGCGGCGCGGAATTCCCTTCGGCGTCGGCATCCGCCAGCGCCCCGCCGTGGAATCCGAGCGGACTCGGCGTCTCGATCGATGGCTCATGGATGTGTTCGACCGAGGGGTTCGCGCGTCCGCGCACGAAGTCACGCTGACCCCCAAGGAGCTCCCGGCCGATCGCAGCGAATGGAAGCTCCCGCCGTCGTTTGCGATCAGGTGCGCCCTCGCGGAAAATCCCCTTTGCGTATGGTCTCCGAGTATCGTCCCCGCTACCGTTTTCTTTGCGCGCGGCGCTGGCGCGAGCCCGTCGCTGCGCGAATGCGCGCGCCGTTTTCTCGCACGCGTCGCGGCGGCGTCGCCCGACGTCGATTTCGCCGACGTGCCGTACGACTCTGGGCAGACATCGGCGAGCCAGTTTCCTCCGCTCCAAGCCACTGAGATTTCGCTATCTGCGACGACCGCCGACCCGGACAAAGCGATCGACGTGAACGACATTTTTCTCTCGATACGTGACGGCGGCTGTGTCTTGCGCGATCGATCCGGGCGGCGGATTCACGCCGCCGTCACGGGCGCGCTCGACTTGGGCCGCGACGCAACGGCGACCGACCTCGCACGATTTCTCTATGCGCTCGCGCGTGACGGAAACGTGCTGTCGTGGAAATGGCGAGCCTTCGGGATCGCTCGAGCGTTGCCGCGGGTAAAAGACCTCGACCACGTGCTCAGCCCGGCGCGCTGGTCGCTCCGTTCCGACGAAATGCGAGGGCTCAAAGAAAAGCGCACGCGCGAAAAGCGATGGGACGCGGTTCAGACGTTGCGTTCTGAGCTCGGTGTGCCGCGGCTCGTGCGCGTTCTCCCTTCACGCGGCGACAACGTGCTCGCCGTCGACTTCGAAAATCCGCTGAACGTCGAAGCTTGGCTCGACAGCGTGAAACGCGACGAGGCCGGTGACGGCGACACCACGTTGGAGGAGACCTTCCCCATCGAGCGCTCGGCGGTGCGGGGCCCTGAGGGACGCTTCCATCATGAGATCGTCGTTCCCTTCATGGTCGAAGGCGGCGGAGATCGATCTGCGAAGTGGGATTCGCCGCCGATTCCACCGGACGTGGGCGTTGAATGCATCGTTCCCGGCGGCGACGAGCTCACCATCTCCTTTTTCGGCGACAGCGACGAGCTCCTGAACGTCTTGCTCGGCGCCATTCAGGATTGTCTCGAGCCCTGCGTGGCGAACAAGACGCTCTCTCACTGGTTTTTCGAGCCTTCGTCGCGACCGAGCGAGCACGTTCGCGTCTCATTGTTCGGTACGAGGAGCGCCCTTTGGTCCGACGTGCTCGCTGCGTTGCGAGAAGGTTTGAATCCGTACGTCCAGAAACGCATCGTGAGGCGCGTGACGGTGGACACTTACCAGCGGGAGATCTACCGGTATGGCGGCAAGGCCGGAATGGATCTCTCGGAACGTCTCTTTTGCGAAAGCAGTCGAATCGCTGCAATCCACCACGCCGAAGGTCCGGTCGATCTCGATTTGGAGGCGGGCATCGTGTCGATCGTGAGTGCGTTCGAGGTGTTCGCCTCGTGCCTCGCACCCGAGCCGAAAATGACTAAGCTCCTCGATGCGCTCTTGTCCGATCCGCGCGCGCGGGCCGATGCGAAGGAATCCCAACTGTGGGCCGGCAAGACTTACCGGCAGGTGTCGAAGTGGCTTCTGGAGCTCCCTGACGTTGCGACGCGCATCGGGAGCGAGTGTGAGGCGGCGATTCGCTCACTCGTGTCTCGCTTCGAGGTCGAGGCGTCGGCTGGGAACCTGACCGTTCCGCTCGACGCGATATGGGCCGCTCAATTGCACGAGCACGCCGTGCGACTACTCACGACGTGGCGATATCCAACGCATGTCGAACGAGGCGTTCTTCACATGCTTTCGCGCTTGCTCCTGACTCGGGCCGCCGTCCGTCGGGCCGTCCCATGAAAAATCGTGCAGACCTCGTCCAGCGGCTCGTCGACGACCTGCAAATGCCGA
>JAICXU010000248.1 GCA_025934595.1 Polyangiaceae bacterium
GAGCGCGGCGAAGATCGCACGATCACGGGCGGTCACATCCAAATCGAGCCTGGCGAAACGGCCAAGGACGTGACCGGGCTCGGGGGATCGGTCGACGTGCTCGGGACTGTCACGGGCGATCTCACCGTGCTCGGCGGCAGCGCGCGCGTGCACAAAGACGCGAAGGTCCATGGCGACGCCACCGCCATCGGCGGCACGCTCGACATCGACGATGGCGCGGAGGTCGACGGCGACGTCGGCGTGATCGGCGGCGTGCTCAATCGCGCGCCGGGCGCCAAGGTGCACGGTGAGGTCGTGCAAGGCAAAGGGCACAAAGACAAAAACATCCAGGTGAAGCTCGGCGAGGACGAAGAGCCGGGAAAATCGCCCGGAATCACGATCCATCGGACCGTGGGATCGATCGGAAGCGCCCTCACGCGAAGCGCGATCTTGTTCGTGTTCGGCGCTGTCCTCCTCGCGCTCGCTACCGATCGCATGGAACGCCTGCGCGCCGAGATCGCCGCTCGTCCGATGCGGTCGTTCGCGCTCGGCCTCATCGGCACGCTCGCAGCAAGCCTCGCCGCCGTCGTCCTTTGCATCACGCTCATCGGCATTCCGATCGCCGTCGTCGGAGCGCTCTTCGCGGTGTTCGCCGGATACGCAGGCTTCTGCGCGGCGCTCGCGACCGTGGGTCAGGCGATCTTCGGTCACAAATCGCCGAACCCGTACATGCATCTCGCGATCGGTTGCGTTCTCTTCTTGCTACTCGGATCCATCCCGTGGATCGGCACGTGGATCACCGTCGCGTGCGCGTTCATCGGTGTCGGCGCCATGGTCGCGACGCGCGGCGCCGGCATCCTCACGCCGAGAGCCCGCACGATCTGACGAGCTTCGAACGAAGGTGGTAACGTGAGCCCGTCGTGGAGTCGTTGCCCTGCGGAAGCTCGTTGCCCCTGCCGCTCCCGAAAGTGGACGACGAAGAAGGCGAAGCCGTCGATCCAGATTTGCCGTACGTGGTCGACGCGCACGTGCATCTCTTTCCCGATCGCGTCTTCGAGGCGATTTGGCGCTGGTTCGACGAATACGGCTGGCCGATCCGCCACAAGCTGACGACGCCGAGCGCCATCGAGTTTCTTCTCTCGCGCGGCGTCGGCCACATCGTCGCGCTTCATTACGCGCATGCGCCCGGTATGGCGCGCGCGCTGAACGCGTATCTCGCGGGCGCGGTCAAGAACGAGCCGCGCGTGACGCCGCTCGCGACCGTGCTTCCGGGCGAGCCGAACGCCGTCGCGATCCTCGAAGAAGCCTTCGCCCTCGGGCTGCAAGGCGTGAAGCTCCACTGCCACGTGCAGTGCTTTGCGCCGGATGCGCCGGAGACGAACGCGATTTACGAAACATGTGTAAAATACAATAAACCGCTCGTCATGCATGCCGGCCGCGTGCCACGGAGCAGCGGCGTCAAGTGCGACACCGATGCCATTTGCGGCGCTGAGCGCGTCGATCACGTCCTCACGAATCATCCGAAGCTTCGTCTTTGCGTGCCGCATCTCGGCGCCGACGAAATCGAGGCGTACGAGAAGCTCGTCGAGCGCTTCGATCATCTGTGGCTCGACACCACGATGATGCTGTCCGACTACCTCGGCACGCACGAAGACCTACGCATCCTCGATGTACGTCCCGACCGCATTTTCTACGGCACCGATTTTCCGAACATTCCGTACGCGTGGGATCGGGAGCTCGCGTGCGTGAAGAAACGACGTTGGAGCGACGCCGTGCTCGAGCGCGTGCTATCGCTGAATGCCCGTGATTTCTACGGGATTCGCGATCGGGTGAGCGCGTGAGCGCGGGCCCTCCGACCGAACGATTTTCCTCCGGCCGCTTGCCGCCATCGTTGCGCGCGAAGCCCAACGTGGGTCGCGTGCGCGCGATCTTCAATCTGGCTCGCATCGACAAGAGCCCCATCGAGCTGCAGCTCGTCGGCCGAATGCTCGTTCGCTCCGCGCTCGTCGGTGCGGCGGCGGGCATCGCCGGCTCGCTCTTCTTTTTCCTCCTCGAGCTCGCGCAACGCGTGCTGCTCGAGGATCTCACCGGGTACGTGCCGCTTCGTGCGGCGGGAGAAATTCTCCTCGAGCAAAAGGCCGGCGTTCATTTCCGGCCGTGGCTGCTCTGGGCGATCCCCGCGCTGGGCGCGCTCGCGGCGGGCGTCATTTCCACCTACTTCGCTCCGGAGACGATGGGCGGCGGATCGGACGCGATCATCGAAGCCTTCCACAATCGCGGCGGCGTGGTGCGACGGCGCGTGCCTTTCGTGAAGGCAATCGTGTCGGTGCTCACGCTCGGCACGGGAGGATCCGGCGGACGCGAAGGCCCCACGATGCACATCGGCGGCGCGATCGGATCGATCGTCGGACGCTATTTGAAAGTGAGCGAGCGCGAGCGCCGCATCTTGCTCGTCGCCGGCACCGCAGCGGGCATGGCGGCCGTGTTTCGCACGCCGCTCGGCGCCGCTCTTCTTGCCGTCGAGGTCTTGCATCAAGACGATTTCGAATCGGACGCGCTCGTCCCCTCCGTTCTCTCGAGCGTCGTTTCCTATTCCGTATTCATCTCGTTCTTCGGCGAATACACGCTCTTCGCGCATGCGGCGCGCTACCCATTCGATCCGCGGCATCTCCCGCTCTACGCGCTGATGGCGGTCGTCATTTCACTGATCGCGGCGGGCTTTTCGAACGCGCTTCACGCGACGCAGAAAAAAATGGCGCGGCTCAAGCTGCCGATGTGGTGCAAGCCCGCGCTCGGCGGTCTCGGCCTCGGTCTCTTCGCAACGCCCCTCCTCTTGCTCGTCGATCCTCACGTCGGCCCCGCGGGACAAGGCCTCGGTGTGCTCGGCGGCGGATATGGAGCGGCGCAAGTCGCGATCACGGGAGCCTCGTGGTTTCCGGAAGGCTGGCTCGGGATCGAGCTACTCGTCGTGCTCGGCTTCACGAAAATTCTCGCGACGTCGCTCACGGTCGGTTCGGGCGGAAGCGCCGGTGACTTCGGACCGTCGCTCGTCATCGGCGGAATTTTCGGCGGCGCGTTCGGTCGATTCGCGAAGCTCGTGCTCGCGCACACGTATATCGGAGTGAAGCTGAATGCGGCGGGCATCGATCCCGGTGCATTCGCCCTCGTCGCGATGGGCACGTTTTACGGAGGCCTCGCGCACGTGCCGATCGCGTCGCTCGTCATGACGTGCGAGCTCGCCGGCAGCTACGACTTGCTCGTTCCGCTCATGTTCGCGGAGGGCATCGCGTTCGTCGCGCTCCGCCACACCTCGCTCTATCACTCGCAAGTGCGCACGAAGCGTGAATCGCCGGCGCATCGAGGCGATCTCATCACCGACGTGCTCAGCGAAATCACGGTCGGCGAGGTCGCCACGAAGGATCGGCCGTTCGTCACGTTCGAGCGCAAAACACCGGCAAAACAAGTGATCCAGCAGGTGAGCGAGTCCGAGTGGCAGGATGCCTTTCCGGTGCTCGGGAAAGACGGCGAGCTCGTGGGCATCGTGAACGGAGAAATCTTGCGCACGCTGTCGGCGGATCCCGACATCGGCGCGCTCGCCGTCGTCGACGATCTGATGGCGCCGCCGCTCTCCGTCTCGGAGACCGACAATCTGCACGCCGCTCTCCAAAAGTTGCTCGACAACAACGTGCGCGAGCTGCTCGTCGTCGACGCGAACGGGCGCATCGTCGGATTTTTGGACGAGGCCGACGTGACGCGCGCGTATCACGGCGAGACCGCGCCGGAAGATTGAAAATCAAGCGGTATTTCGACGCCTGAACGCGCGTACGGCGCCTCGTTTTCGTGCTCGTTCGAGCAACGCGACCGCTCGATTCGTTGATACTCTCGATCTCCCCCGATGCCCGAACCGCCTCGACAACGCGGGTCGATTCCGCCGCCCGTGCTGGCGTCGCTCGACCGCAATCTCAACGGCGAGCTCGACGTGCTCGAGGCGCTCCTCGAAGCGCTGTCGCGCAATCAGCTCGATCCCGAGCTCTGGGGAAGATTGCACGGCGCCGCGGTGCGAGACAACCGAATGGCCGAGCTCGCCTTCGCGTACGAATCGCTCACGCAAGACAAGCACCTCAAGACCTTGCAGCCCGTCGTCGCCGGCGAGTTCATGTTCCACGCCGCGGAGTTCTTCGGCGATTGTTTCGGTGACGACTACGGCGCGATCAAATTCCTCGAACGCACTCTCGAGCTCGTGCCTGGTCACGGCGGCGCGTTCGATCGGCTCGAAGCGAAGTTCGTCGAGACGGGCGATCATCGAAAGCTCGCGGACCTCTACATCTCGATGGCGCATCAGCGACCACGCCTCGAGCAAGCGATCCTCTTGAAGCGCGCCGCGCAGGCACTTTCGCGCATGGCGTCGGCCACGGAACGGGATCGCGTCATCGAGCTCCTTCTGCAAGTGCTGAGGCTCGACGCGTCCGACGAGGAGGCGCGCTTTCTGCTCGAGAGCATCTACGCCGCCGCGGGAAAGCCGCGCGACGTCGTGCGCATTTTGGAGCAAGGGCTCAGCGTTTCGGATCCGGCCCCGTCACGCGAGGCGCAAATTCACATGCGATCGCGCCTCGTCGAGATCTACGCCCACGAGCTCGGCGAGATCGAACGCGCCACGCCGCACGTCGAAGCGCTGCTCGCTCTCGAGCCCGCCGATCAGATCGCGCGCGAAACGGCCGAAAAATTGCTCGAAGTGAAAGGCGTGGCCGCTCGCGCCGCGGCGGCGCTCTCCGAGGCCTTCGCCACCGAGGGGAACACCGAGCGCGTCGAGCGCTATCTCGCGATCGAGCTCGAGCACACACGCGGATCGAAACGGCGCGACGTTCTGAGACGACTCGGCGTCCTCCGGCAAGACAAGCTCGGAAATCCCGCGGGCGCGTTCGACGCGATCGAGCAAGCGCTCACGCTCGATCCCGCCGACGACGATCTCGGCGCGCGTTACGTGACGCTGGCGATCAAGCTCGGCAAACAGCTCGACGCCGCGCGAACGCTCACGAAGGTCTCGACGACCGCGAAAGACGCGTCCGTTCGCGCGCGCCTCACGGCGAGCATGGGAGAGCTCTACAACTCCGGCGGCGATCGCAAGCGCGCGCGCGCTTCGTTCGTGAGCGCGATGAGCATGCCGGAGGCGAGCGATCTCGTCATGCTCGTTTCGGCGCGCGCTCTCGTGGACATCTACGATGCCGAGGGCGATCCGGGGCCCATTCCGGATTTGCTCGAGCGGCTCGCCGATCTCGAAACGGTGCCGGAACGAAGGCGAATCGTGAACGAGAGGCTCGCAGAAGCCGCGGCCGCGGTCCGCGATTTCGGAAAGGCGGCGGACGCATGGCGCCGCGTGCTCGACACGAGCTCTCGACCGAAAGCGCTCGCCGCGCTCGAGGAAATTTATTCGGACGGCGCGCGCGTCGAAGATCTCGCGTTCGTTCTGGAGGAGCGCGCGAAGGATGCCTCGGCACCCGAGGCGCGCAAGCTCACCACGCGCGCGGCGATGCTGCTCACCGAGGCCGGCGGCGCGAAGAATCTCGAGCGCGCAGCGGCGGCGTGGAAATCGCTGCTCGACACGCATGGACCTTCGCGGGAGGTCTTCGCGCAATACATTCCGCTGCTCGAGAGTCGCGCGCAATGGGCCGACCTCGCGAAAGCGCTCGCGGCCGACGCCGAGCTTGCGCCGAGCGCGGAGCGTTCCGGGCTCTGGTCGAAGGCAGGCATCATCGAGC
>JAICXU010000579.1 GCA_025934595.1 Polyangiaceae bacterium
GGATCGAGGAGTCTTGCGCGGGCGCATCTTGAAGCGATCCGTCCGTTCCGGTTCCCGCATCGCCGGCGGGAGTGACGTTGTCGTCGCCGCCGCACGCCACGATGCCGAGCACCGCGACCGTCGCAGCGCCACCCAGAAAAGCAAGCCTATTTCGTCTCATCGTCGTCCTCCGTGGGGGATCGAAAGAAATGGTGCGCGGCATGCGTGAGAATGAGCCGGCGCATGTCTCCCATTTCTAGTCACGAGGAGTGACGTCGAAGCAGGCAACAAAATCATCCGATCTTCGAACGCCGCATTTTCGGCGACCGTGGCACTCGACCTCGCACGAAGGCTCAGTGCTCGCACGATGTGAGCGAGCACTCGAGCGTTCCGGTTTGTCCCGTCGGATCGCTGCAACTGCACGTGAGCTGGCAGCACTTGTCGGAGTAGCAGACGTCGTTGCAGTAGTAGAGGCCGCCGCACGATCCGCCCGGCTCGCACGTCGCCGTGTCGCCGCCGCTGCTCGTCCCCGCCCCCGATCCCGATCCTCCACTCGAGCCGCTTCCTGATCCGTCGCCCGACGAGAACCGCGAGGCGTCCTTTTTCACGCCCGCATCTGCGATGGCTCCGGAATCATTTGCGCTCGCGCCGGCATCATCGCCGCGATAATCGCGACCGTCCTCCGTTCCACCGCAGGCCATCAAGATACACGTCGCCGTCGTCGCGTACGCGACCCACCATGCTCTCGTCATGTCGTCCTCCAAGAAAAGCTAGTTCGAGGCGAGCGAGAGCAACGCGAATGCCACGTCCCGATTTGCGGAAAAAAAAGGCGTTTCGGAGATCGCGTCGATCGCTGCGTGCACGGCGGCTAGGTCAGAGTGTCGCCGGCTTGCAACACGCGAGGCGCAACCCTGGGTCACTCGAACGCGCTGATGCCCGTCACGTCTTGGCCGAGGATGAGCGTGTGCACGTCGTGCGTGCCTTCGTACGTGCTCACAGTTTCCAAGTTACAGAGGTGACGCATGATCGGATATTCGAGCGTGATGCCGTTGCCGCCGAGAATGTCGCGGCAGACGCGCGCGGTCTCGAGGGCCATGCGCACGTTGTGACGTTTGATCATCGAGACGTGCTGCGGGCGGAGCTTCTTCTCTTCCTTGAGCCGCGCCACTTCGAGCGCCATCAATTGTGAGGATGAGATCTGGGTGAGCATCTCGGCGAATTTCGCCTGCACCAATTGGTGCGACGCGATCGGCTTGCCACCGAACTGCACGCGGTGCTTCGCGTAGTCCACGGCGCAATCGAAACATGCGGCAGCGGCGCCGATGACGCCCCATGCGATGCCGAAGCGCGCGGACGTGAGACACGAGAGCGGCCCCTTCATGCCCGCGACGCCGGGGAGGATCGCGTCTTTCGGAACGCGCACGTCCTCGAGAATGAGCTCGCTCGTGACGCTCGCGCGGAGGCTCATTTTACGGTGGATCGTGCGTGCCTCGAACCCATTCGTGTCGGTCGGGACGAGGAAGCCGTGCACTTTTCCGTCGAGCTTCGCCCAGACGAGCGCGACGTGCGCCATGTTGCCGTTCGTGATCCAACGTTTGGTTCCGTTGATCACATAGTGAGATCCATCGTCTTTGGCGTTCGTGATCATCCCTTGAGGGTTGGATCCCCAGTCGGGCTCGGTGAGGCCGAAGCATCCGATGATCTCGCCCTTCGCCATCTTCGGCAGGTAACGCTCTTTCTGCGCCTCGGATCCGAACGCCCAGATCGGATACATGACGAGCGATCCCTGCACGCTCGCGAAGCTGCGAATGCCCGTGTCACCTCGCTCGAGCTCCTGCATCGCGATGCCGTACGCGACCTCACTGACGCCCGCGCAGCCGTAACCATGAAGATTGCAGCCCAAGAGACCGAGCTTCGCGATCTCGGGAATGATCTCGGTGGGGAACGTCCCCTTTTCGAAATGCTCACCGATGGTCGGAAGCACGCGCGCGTCGACGAACGAGCGCACGGTTTTTTGGATCGTCTTTTCTTCGTCGGTGAGATGGCGGGAAATGTCGAAGAAGTCGGGCATCGCGCGGGCTTTTTAGCACGGCGCGTGCAAGTAGCTCGGAGAAAGAAACGACGGTCGCGCCCCGAGCCTTGTCGGGAACCGCGTCACTCGCAGAGGGTCTTTGCGACGCGCATGAAAGCGGCGTCGAAGTCGGCGGACGATTGGATCGTCGCGTCGGCGGCACATTTCGAATCGGCATCGGCAACGGAGACGCCGGCGATCGCGAGCGTGCAGTCGTCGTCGAGCGGATTTTGAATCGCGCATGTCGATGCCGGGTCCGTCATCTCCGCGGTTACGCAGCTCGCGAAATCGTCGGCGTCGCACGGCCGGCAAGCACCGCGCGCGCAGAGATCGCGGGTTGCATAGCTGCTCTTGCAAGTGTCGGTGCCCGTGGAGATCGCGGCCACACACGCGGCCACGGCGGGCACGCCGTCTCGCGTGTTGACGTACGGAATGAAAGCCGGCCAC
Source organism: Polyangiaceae bacterium (assembly GCA_025934595.1). Lineage (GTDB taxonomy): Bacteria > Myxococcota_A > Polyangia > Polyangiales > Polyangiaceae > JAICXU01. The sequence goes on from JAICXU010000579.1 coordinate 2,498, forward strand.
GGCGCATGAGGGGCTGCGGCAAGACAGCTCGCACACGACGCATTCGCATCGGAGAATGCGATGCATGCCTCGTTGTCTGCGCTGACGCCCGCACCGGACCACGTCAAACACGTCGTCGTGAATTGCGCGATGACGTCGTCGTTCGCGCACTTTCCTTGGTTCGCTTCTGGCGGAGCCGGCGGCGGCTCGAAGCTCATGATGTAGTCGGCATCGAAACACGCGACGTCCGTTCCACGGCCGGCGTCGGGCGAGCGAGGCGTTCCTCCGTCACTCGCGCTCGCGGATGGATCGCCGCCGGAACCTGCGAGCGCGGCGTTCGTTTTGGAGGCGCTCGGCGTCGCCTGCGTACCGGAGCAGCCGTTACCGGCGAGCGCGAGACACAGCGGCGCGATCACGAGCCCGCTCGCCAATACCTTCTCGACAATCCGTGATCCCCAAAATGACTCCGACCGATTCATGCGTTCCGCACCTGCACTCCCGAGATAATTTGCACTGCACTTGCCGATCCATCGCGAGGGTTGGCGCGCGAGACGCATGGCAATCGAGAAATAGCGCTGTTTTCGAAGCTCACCTCGTGCGGCCCGGAACGATCTACGACGCGCGCGTCAGGTCCGCGCACACCTTGGCACGTTCGCGTCCTCGATTCTGGACGCTTCGATCAGCGGTCGACGTGAATCGTCGGCGTCGTACCGGTGAACTCCGATCGCAACGTCGCGTGACCGCCGGCGGCGAGCTTCACGTCGGTGCTGCGTGACTCGCCGGTGGGCTCGAACACGAATTTGATTTCGTGCGAGCCGGCGCCAATCGCGAGATCGCGAACGGGACACGCGCCTCGTGAGGTGCCGTCGACGAAGACTTTGGTTCCGGGATCGCCGAAGAGGGCGAGATGGGCATCGGAGACGAGGGGCGAGGTGGAGATCGAAGGTGAGGTCGAAGTCGAAGGTGAGGTCGAAGGTGA
>JAICXU010000863.1 GCA_025934595.1 Polyangiaceae bacterium
GGCCGTGGATTGCTTGCGTGCGCTCGCGCGCGGAGAGATGGCGCACGAGCATCCGATCGCGAGCCGCATCGCCGCCGAGATCGCGCGTCCGCGTCCGCTCTTCCTCGCGACGCTCCTCCACGACGTCGGCAAGGGATATCCGGACGCGTCGGGCTCCCGAAAAAATCACTCCGAGAGCGGCGCGCTTCTGTGCGATCGCATCTTGCCGAGGCTCGGTCTCGACGAAGAAGAGACCGCGGAGGCGCGCGCGATCGTGCACGAGCACCTCACGATGTATCACGTGGCCGCGCGTCGCGATCTCTCCGACGAAGCGACGATCGAGGAGTTTTGTCGAGCAGTGCGAGGTCGCCAAGGCCTTCGTGATTTGTATTTGTGCACGGTCGCCGACATCACGACGACCTCACCCGCGGCGATGACGTCGTGGAAGTCGCGCATGCTCGAGGAGCTCTTCGTCGCAGCGGACACGCATTTGAAAGGCGGCGCGCGCGCGGAGATCGATCGCGAGCGTCTTGCCCACGCACGCGAATCTGCGCGCGCAGCATGGCAAGGAGATCCAGCCGCCCTCGAGATCTTTTTGTCCAACATGGATGCGCGGTACGTGCTCGCGAATGCGGGAGACGCGATGGCACGGCACGCGAAGCTCTCGCTCGATCGAAAAAGGAGCGCCGTGAACGCGGCCGTCGTGCCGACGCGTCACCCGGAAATCTCCGAGCTCTGCGTCGTTGCCGACGACAGGCCGGGCTTGCTCGCTTCGATCTCCGCCGTCATCACCGCCAATCGTCTCGAGGTGCTTGCCGCGCAAGTGTATTCGCGCGCAACCGATCGCGGCGTCGAAGCGCTCGATCTCTTCTGGGTGCGCGATCGCGTCGACGCGAAAGACGGTGTGGCGAATGCGATGCCGCGTCTCTTGCGCGATCTCGACGACGTTTGCTCGGGGCGCGTCGACGGAGAGACGCTTCTCCATGAGCGCGTCGGATCGACGTCCACGTGGCGACAGCGGCCGAGCCCGAACGTCCCGACCGAGATCGTGCTCGACGATCGCGCGTCGCGCCGTCACACCGTCATCGAGGTCTTCGCGAAGGATCGCCCCGGTCTTTTGCACACGCTGGCGCACGCGCTCCACGAGCTGGGGCTTTCGATCGTGCTCTCGAAGATCAACACCGAAGGCACGCGCGTGGCCGACGTCTTCTATGTGACCGAGACGAACGGCTCCAAGGTTGAGCCAGGTCCACGGTTCAAAGAGATCAAGAACGCCCTTGGTTTTGCCCTCGAACGACAAAGCGAATAGAACGGCAGACATGAAATCGAAAGCCCTCGGTGCGGCCTCGGCGGTTCTTTTTCTCGCAGCGTGCGGCGGCTCTTCGAAGCCTCTCGCGCAGCCTCCGCGGCCGGCACCTCCCGCGGCGGTCGCGAGCACGGCGCCCGCGTCGCCGAACGGTCCGGACATGTCGAGCGAAGGTAGCTCGAACAACATGGACATCGTGCACGGGACGAAATTCTTGGAGACGGGCGAATACGCATCCGCGAAGACGGCGTTCGAGTCGGCGCTGAAGAGCAAGCCCGACGCTCCGGACGCGCACTACTATCTCGGCGTCGTCGCGGAAAAACAGAAGGACAAGGCGACGGCCGAAAAGGAATACAAAGAGGCGCTCGCCGCGCGGCCCGATTTTTTGAATCCGCAAGAGAATCTTGCGGCGCTCTACATCGACGCGCAGAAATACGACGAGGCGCTCGCGATCACGAAAGCGGCGCTCGCGAAGCATCCGCAAGAGCCCGCGCTCCACTTGAACCAGGCCGTTGCGCTCGCGGGCAAGGGTGACGCAGCAGGCGCCGACGCGGAGTTCCGACAAGCGATACCCCTCTCGCAAGGCGACCCGATGTATCTGCTCACGTACGCGCATTGGCTCGGCCAATGGAAGAAGAACGACCAGGCAGCGGAGAAGCTCCGCGCCGCCCGTCCGCTCGCCAAGGACGACGTCGGCATGCTCGCCGCGATCGGACACGAGATGCATGTCGTCGGCGCGTTCTCCGATTGCGTGCCCACGTACGACCGCGCGATCGGAATCAAGGACGCGGCCGAGCTTCGCACCGAACGCGCCGCGTGCAAGCTCGGCGCGAAAGACGAAGCAGGCGCCACGGTGGATTTGGAAGCGGCGGTGAAGGAAGACACGAGCTACGCGCCCGCGCATTTTTATCTCGCGGGGTGCTACGCGAAGGCGAAGAAGGTCAAAGAAGCGATCGCCGAATACGA
>JAICXU010001140.1 GCA_025934595.1 Polyangiaceae bacterium
GGCATCGATCTCGGCACCACCAACAGCCTGATCGCGTACCTGAAGGACGGCTCACCGCGCGTCATGCCGATCGATCCTTCGAGGGTGACGACGTGGAGCGGCCCCGCGATTCTGCGGCTCGATCCGTACGCGCGATGATCGCTACGAAACGCCTTGATTTCAGCCTCACCGACGATCCCGCTGGCCCGAATGTAGCCCGTGGCGATGCCGTGCTCGCGAAGCGCTTCGAGGATGGCTTCGGGCAACGATTCACCTTCTTCGAATCGCAAAACGACGTGACGAGAGGCGCGGCTGACGATCGATTTCACGGAGGGCTCGGAGGCGAAGGCGGAGGCAAGGTCGAGGGCGAAGTCGAGCTCGAAGGTGAGGTCGAAGGCGGGGGGATCGCTGGCAAGGGCGGCGGTGGGGTCAGAAAATCTTGGGGGGGCGGAGGTGCTTGCGGTGGGGGTGGTGGCTCAGGACATCCCGGCTTCGTGTTCGCGCGCGGCGCCGCGACGGACGGGCACGCGTCTTCGCGATCGGGTACGCCGTCGCCGTCCGAGTCGTAGCCGCGCGGCTCGAACACGAGCGAGAGCACGATGCGAAAACGAGGCACGGTGAGCGCAGAATCGCCTCCCGTCGGGATCGATCCGCCGCCCGCGAGCTGCGCGGCGAAATCACCGCCGCGAAATGGAGCGCTGCGGACCGCGAGGAGCCACTCCGCGGGCGTGATGCGTTTTCCGTTCGGCGTGTAGGTGATGCCGCCCGCGCTCGTGCTCGCATCGGTTTGTTCCGCGAGCGTGGGCAACGCGCGCGCCTCTGCGCTCACGGCGAGTCGATCGCGGGAGAGAATGTCGAAGCCCGCACCGAGACCGAACGCGAGCTGCGTGCCGATGCGCGTGTTCAGAAACTGCGCTGTCTGGCGCACGCGCGCGCCGGCTTCCGCCGCGAAAAACAGCCTCCCCACGCGGTAATCCGCCGCGAGCGACGGAACGAAGACCGCGCCTTGCTCGCCTGCGAACTGCTCTTTGTCGCCGGTCGGCGCGCTCATTTCCCAGCGCACGGCGAGCCCCAGACCGTCGGCCGCGTGATCATCTTTGACGTACTCGGGCTCGACGAGCTTCGGCGTGACGATCGAATACGCGAGACCGAATCGCAGGTCGCGCACGGCGGTGTCGCGCAGGTCGTTGCCGCCGGAGATCGCGCTCGTTCCACTTCCGCCTTGTCCGAGCGTGAGGGGAACCATGAGGCCGAGCTCGAGCTTCTTCGTGACGCCGTACTCGAACATGAACGTCGAGCTCACTTGATCGTTCACGGCATTGATGTCGGTGCCGAGCGGTCCGGGCGACGACGAATGCACGCGAATCGGTCGCGATTGATAATCGCTGATCAATCCGAACCCTATTTTTCCCTGCTCGATCGTCTGCGTTCCGCCGACCGCGACGAAGCGCGAAGGTCCGACGTGCGGCCAGAGCGTGTCGCTGTTGATGCACGCGCTCGTCTGAGGGTTGTCGCAAGATCCGGCCCTCGCGACGTTCGGCGCGAC
>JAICXU010000503.1 GCA_025934595.1 Polyangiaceae bacterium
GTCGTCGCCGATCTTGCTCGTCAACGTGGATCCGAAATCGAACGAGCGTGGAAAGCTCTTTCCCACCGTCGCGTTCACGACGCCGGTCGACGCGTACGTTCCGGCGGGTGTGATTTCGGTCGCTCCTCGTCCGGGCATCGTGCTCGTCGGAAAGAGAACCTACGCCATCGTGATTCGAAGAGAGCTCGGAGACGCTGCGGGAAAGCCGCTCGGCGTGAATGCGACGCTCGCGACTCTCGAATCGGGAGGCACGCCATCGTCGGCGCACGGAGCGGCCGCGAAGACGTCGTTCGATCCGCTCTGGGACACGCTGAAACAAATTCAAATCGATCCGGGCGACATCGCGGCGGCGACGGTGTTCACGACGGGCGACGTCGTCCAAGATTTGTCGGACATGTCGCGCAAGCTCGCGGACAAATACCCGGCGACGATCACGAACCTCGCCATCAATCCGAACGGCGGTATCGCGAACGATCGCATGTGCGAGGTGCTCGGGCAGATTTCGCTGCCGCAATTCCAAACCGGGACGCCTCCGTTCGACACCGACGGCGTCTTCGTGAACGGTGACGACGGGCTGCCGGCGATGCAGCGCATGGAGACGATCCCGGTCGCGCTCACCCTGCCGAAAGGGCAGCCGATGCCGGCGGACGGTTATCCGCTTCTCCTTTACGAGCACGGCTCCGGCGGTGTGTCGACGGCCGCGATCGATCGCGGCACGTGGCGTCCGACGCATGATCCGTCGCAATGCGCGCCGAACAGTCCGCTCGATTCGTGGAACGGCGTGCAAGGGTGCAACACGCCGCAGCAAGGTCCGGCGTACGTGATCGCGCCGTATGGCGTGGCGACGGCTGCGAGCGCGCTTCCTTTGAATCCGGAACGCGTGCCGGGCGCGAGTGACACCGAGTACTTGAACTTCGGGAATTTGGCGTGTTTTCGCGACAACTTTCGGCAGGGCGTGATCGAGCAACGCATCTTTTTGGATGCGCTCGCGAATCTCACGATCGATCCGAGCGTGGTCTCGTCGTGCACGGGGCTGTCGCTTCCTGCCGGTGCTACGGCATACAAATTTTCGCTCGCGAAGCTCGTCGTACAAGGCCAGTCGATGGGAGGCATGTACACGAACTTGATCTCCGCGGTGGAGCCGCGCGTGAAAGCGTCCGTGCCGACGGGGGCGGGCGGCTACTGGAGCTACTTCATCATGAAGACGACGCTCATCGATCAATTGCCGCAGAAGGTGAGCGTGCTCATCGCGTCACCGGGCACCCAGCTCTCGTTCATGCATCCGGCGCTGCAGCTTTTCGAGACAGCGGTCGAGACGGTGGACCCGATGGTATTCGCGCCGCGCGTGTCGCATCGTCCGCTCGACGGATCGGATGCGCGACCGATCTACGAGCCGGCGGGCCTCGGCGACTCGTATTTCCCGACCGAGATCTACGATGCGATGGCGCTCGCGTACCAGCATCCGCAAGCCGGAAATTCGGTGTGGCCGACGATGCAAGACGCGCTCTCGCTCGAAGGTTTGTCGGGGATTCAAAATTTGCCGGAGCATCAGAATCTGACTTCCGTGACGGGCGCGGCGTACACGGGCGCCCTTCTGCAATACCAAGGCGACGGTATCTACGATCCGCACGCGCTCTATTCGCAGCTCGATCCAGTGAAGTACCAAATCGGCTGCTTCGTCTCGACGTTCTTGCAGACGGGACAAGCGACGATCGAAGCGCCGGCGCCGCTCGGCACGCCGTGTCCGTAAGTACCTGGACCAACACCCACGACCTCGACCTAGGCTCGGCGTCGGACGATCGCTCTCGCGTCGGCGGCGGATTTGCAGCCTGCGAGCTGCATGGCTCGCAAAAGCTCCGTGTTCAAAATCTCGAGCACGCGCGACACTCCCGGCGCTCCCGATGTCGCCAAACCCCATAAAATAGGCCTTCCCACGAACACCGCGCGCGCTCCGAGGCCGAGCGCGATGAGGGCATGCGTTCCACTTCGCACTCCACCATCGACGTACACCTCGCCGCGATCTCCGACTTCCTCGACGACGCCGGCCAGCGCGTCGATCGTGGCGACTCCGAAATCGAGCTGCCTCCCGCCGTGATTCGAAACCCAGATCGCCGAGGCGCCGGCTCCCATGGCGTGCGCGGCGTCCTCTTTCGACACGATGCCCTTCACGACGACGGGCAGGGGAGCGCATGCGCGTACGAGCTCGGAAAAATCTTTCCACGAGAACGACGGATCATGACGAGCAGCGACGTAGCGCGCGAGCTCCGATCCCTTTCCGAGATCCAAATCCGGCGGGAGCGATTCGACGAGGTTCTGCATGGCGAGCCCTTCGGGGAGCGCGAAGCCGTTCCTCACGTCGGCCACGCGTCGTCCGAGCACGGGCGTGTCCGCGGTCACGACGATCGCGCGATATCCTGCCGCTTTCGCGCGCTCGGCGAGACGCATCGTGAACGAGCGATCGCGATGCACGTAGAGCTGGAACCAATTCGCGGCGTGCGGCGCCGCCTTCGCGACGTCTTCGAGAGACGTCGTCGCGAGCGTCGATGCGACGTACAGGGTGCGCGACGATTCCGCCGCGCGCGCGGTTCCGCATTCGCCCTCTTCGTGCGCGAGCAAGTGATACGCGGTCGGCGCGATCGCGATGGGCGAGGCATATTCTTCGCCCAAGATTTTCGTTACGAGCTTCGGCGCGGCGACGTCGACGAACGCCCGATGGACGATCTCGAAATGCGCGAAGCTCTCGACGTTGCGACGCAGCGTGAGCTCGGTGTCGGCGCCCGAACGAAAATAATCGTAGGCCTGCTTCGAAATTCGTTCGCGCGCCCGCGCTTCGAAATCGTCGATGGTGACGAGGTCGTGCACGACAGGATTGGAGCACGAAATGGCTTGAAAATAGGGCGATTTGCGGTCGCGTGCAGAGCTGGTACTTTGAGCCTCGGCGGATTTTTACACCCCCGGCCATAAGGCTCTTAATGCGAAAGCAATCTTGGCTCCTCGTGAGCGTCGTCGGCTTCTCGGCGGCGCTCGGTTTCGTAGCTTGCGGCAGCACCGATCAGAGCACGTTCGGCAGCGATCAAAATGACGGCGGCGCTCTCGGAGACGGTGGCGGCGGATTCGGCGGAGGCGACAGCGGCTCGAACAAACCACTCGATTCGCTCGTCGTCGATCCTGCCACCGCCACGCTGGACGTCTCGACCGCTCCGTTTCCCACGCAAGCGTTCACGGCGACGGCGCACTTCACCGACGGCACGACCGGTCCCGTCGCCGCGACGTGGACCGCGTCCGATGCATCCGTCGGAAGCATCGACGGCTCGGGTCTCTACACGCCGCGCGGAACGCAAGGCGGCGTCGTCACGATTACGGCGACCGCCGGCGGCAAGAGCGCAACCGCCACGCTCACCGTGAATCTCCATCAGATCGACAACCCGGCCGGTGTCGACGCCGCCACGCAAGCGAGCCTCCTCGGCGCGACGACCGCCGACGGGTCGATCGTGTGGACGTATCCGTACGATGGCATGGCGTACACGCGTGGCCTCAACGCGCCCGAGATGATGTGGAACAACAACGCGGGCGGCGACGTCTACGCGATCCACATCGTGAGCCCGTATTACGAGCTCCAGTCATTCACCACCGCGACGCCCGTCACGGCGACGGCCGGCACGACCCCCGCCGGCGCGACCGCGTTCGATTTCGATCCGGCGCAGTGGTCCGCGTTCGCGAACTCCACCTCCGGCGACGCCACCGTCACCGTCACGCGCATGCACGGGAGCGCTTTCACGAAGGTGGTGCAGCAAACCTGGAAGATGGCGAGCCGTTCGATGAGCGGCACCATCTACTATTGGGCGATCAATCGCGCCGCCGTCGTTCGCA
>JAICXU010000984.1 GCA_025934595.1 Polyangiaceae bacterium
CCGACCTGCACGATCGTGCCGCGATTCCGCTTTCTCATGTGAGATAGCGCAGCTCGCGTTCCATTCACGACGCCCAAATAGGTAACATGGGTCACGCGATCGAACTCGGTAGCCGTCATTTGGGAGAAGGGTGAGAAGACCGACGTCATCGCGTTGTTGATCCACACGTGGATGGGGCCGAGCTCCCGTTCGATCCGCTGGGCGGCGGCTGAAACCGCCTTCGCGTCGGCCACGTCGACGCTGAGCGCGAGCGCGCGTCGACCCGCGTTCTCGACTTCGTCTCTCGTCGCCTTCAGCCCGTCCGTGCCGCGCGCGAGGATCGCGACGTCGAATCCTTGCGCAGCGAGCTCGCGCACGGTCGCACGACCGACGCCCGCTGATCCACCCGTCACGACTGCCACGAAGCTTTCCGGCATGATTCGAAGGGAATCTGCAACGCCGATGCCCCTCGGCGGAGTGAGCATTGATCCTCGTGGATTGTCGCAAATGTCGCACGGCGGCGCTGCGCTCTGGCGACACATCCGAGACAACTTGCTACGAGCTCTGGCACGCGAAATTCGGCCTTTTCAAAGCCGATTCGTGGCACGTCGAATGCGTCGCGCCCGCCCATGGCCGCATCGATTGGGCGTACGCGTTGGGCCATTGCCGAGGGGTACATCCCCGAGGGAAGTCACGGCCCGGCTCCACAATTTACGAGTCACGAGACCGCGTGTTTGCTCAACACGAACGATCGCGACGCGCACGTGACGCTCACGATCTATTTCAGCGATCGCGAGCCGGTCGGGCCGTTCCACGTCACCGTCCCCGCGCGACGTACGAAGCATCTGCGATTCAACGACCTCGACGATCCGGAATCCATTCCGAAGGGCACGGATTACGCGAGCGTCATCGAGAGCGACGTGCCGATCGTCGTGCAACACACGCGACTCGATTCACGACAGGCCGAGACGGCCTTGCTCACCACGATCGCATTCGCGGCCGACTAGTTACCCGAAGAGGAGAATGCCATGAACGTGAGCGACTACATCATCCGGCGCCTCGCCCAGTGGGGCGTCGAACGGATCTTCGGATATCCCGGCGACGGCATCAACGGGATCATGGGGGCGCTCAATCGCAAAGATCACGGCTTGCGGTTCATACAAGCTCGGCACGAGGAGATGGCCGCTTTCATGGCGTGCGGTCACGCGAAGTTCACGGGCAAAGTCGGCGTGTGTCTCGCGACGTCGGGGCCGGGTGCGATTCACCTTCTCAATGGTCTCTATGACGCGAAGATGGATCATCAACCCGTCGTCGCGATCGTGGGTCAGGCCGCGAGAAGCGCGATGGGTGGAGACTACCAACAAGAGGTGGACCTGACCTCGCTCTTCAAGGACGTCGCACGCGAGTACGTCCACACGATCATGACGCCGGAGTCTGCGCGTCATCTCGTCGATCGCGCATTTCGAATCGCGCAAGCGGAGCGCACCGTCACCTGCATCATCGTGCCGAAAGACGTGCAAGAGCTCGACGCGGCGGAGCCACCGCACGCGCACGACACCGTGCACACGTCCCTCGGATCGCCAAAACCCCTTATTTTGCCGAGCGAATCCGAGCTCAATCGCGCCGCCGACGTCCTGAACGCGGGATCGCGCGTTGCCATTCTCGTCGGAGCCGGAGCCGCCGGCGCGGTCGAAGAGGTGCTCGCGGTCGCGCAAGTCACGGGCGGCGGAATCGCGAAGGCGCTTCTCGGTCGGGCGGTCGTACCGGACGACGTCGCGTTCGTGACGGGGCCCATCGGACTTCTCGGCACGAAGCCGAGCTGGGACATGATGATGGAGTGCGACACGTTCCTCATGGTGGGCTCGAGCTTCCCCTACTCCGAGTTCTTGCCCAAGGAAGGACAAGCGCGCGGGGTGCAGGTCGATCTCGACGCTCGCCTCATCGGAATTC
>JAICXU010000600.1 GCA_025934595.1 Polyangiaceae bacterium
AAATCGAGGCCGATCTCATTTCGTCACCCTTACCCACCGTCCACGATGTCGGGCACCGGCGGCAGCGTGCCCGTGAATCCGGGAATGCGCGCCTTGTCGTCGAACGGCAGGCACGTCGAATCCGTGCATGCGTTCTCGAGTTGATCGTTCGTCACCGGCGTACACGCGAAGCAACCGCCGTCGGTCGTCGCGGACGGATCGCAGTTGGCCGGATTGCCGTCGCCGCCGCTCGTGATGCCGCCGTCGGTGATCGAGTAATCGCCGAGGCCGAGCAGCGCATTGCACGCGAGCGCGCCGCCGAGGGCCCCCGCTGCAATCGCGAACCCGATGACGAGCTGTCGCGAACCCTGCATGCCGAACGAACAACGTACTCAAGGTCGATCCGAGAAACAAATCGGAAGCGTCGCCCTTTCCATCTATTGACAGGACATGCCGCCGCTGACACCTCCTCACGATTCGTGATTGCTCCCGAGACCATCGCGCTCGTTCGCGAACGCACCGACATCGTCGCGGTCATTCGCGAGAGCGTCCCGTCTCTCAAAAAGCGCGGCCGATCGTTCGTCGGCCTCTGTCCATTCCATCAAGAAAAAACGCCAAGCTTTCATGTGAATGCGGACAAAGGCTTCTTCCATTGCTTCGGGTGCAAAGAGAGCGGCTCGGCGATCGATTTCTTGATGAAAGAGCAGGGGCTCACGTTCCCCGAAGCGGTGCGAAGCCTCGCCGAGCGCGCCGGCATCGAGATCGAAGAAGATCGTCGCGAGCGCACCGAAGTCGACATCCAGAAAAAAAGAAAGGAGGAGCTCTATTCAGTCACGCAGCTCGCCGCCGTGTTCTTCGAGAAGATGCTGCGCGAGCATCCGCAACGAAAGTACGCGCTCGACGAGCTCGCACGACGCGGCGTCGCACCGAGCGAGTACGTCGACCGTGGCGAGCAAGAGAGCTTCCACGAAACCGAAGAAGGCACGACGTTCCAGGGCATCGACGACGCGCTCCAAGCATTTCGAATCGGCTACGCGCCGGCGCAGTGGGACGGGCTCGCGCAATTTCTCCGCGCGCAAGGCGTGTCACCGCAAGCCGCGGAGACGGTGGGCCTGCTCGCGCCGCGATCGAGCTCGCCCGGCCACTACGACAGATTTCGCCATCGCTTGATGTTCGCGGTGCTCGACACGCACGGACGCGTGATCGCGTTCTCGGGTCGCGCGCTCGAGGCGATCCCCAGTTCTTCTACTAGAGGCGACGACGTCACGAATCCCCGTAAAAATCAGGGGGATGGCGAGCAAAAGGTTGCAAAGTACATCAATTCGCCGGAGAGCCCGATCTACACGAAAGGCGATCATCTCTTCGGTCTCTTCCAAGCACGCCACGCGATCCGCGAAGAGGACGTCGCGATTTTGGTCGAAGGAAATTTCGATGTCTTCACGCTCCACGCGCGCGGAATGAAGAACGTCGTCGCGCCGCTCGGCACCGCGTTCACGATCGAGCAAGCGAAGCTCCTCAAACGATTCGCGTCGCACGCCGTCCTGATGTTCGACGGCGACGCGGCAGGTCGGAAGGCTACGAAGCTCGCGCGGGGTCCGCTTCGCGAAGCCGGCCTCGCCGCAAAAGTCGCAAACTTGCCCGAAGGCAGCGATCCAGACGATTACGCTCGTACGAAAGGGGTGGGCGAGCTCGAGGGGCTCGTCAAACGCGCGCGCGGCATGCTCGAATACCAAATCGATCTGGCGCTCGATCCCTCCTTCGGCTCGGCGGACGTGTACGAGCGCGCGGCCCGCGTCGGCGAAGTCTCGAAGCTCCTCGCCGAGGAGGATGACCCGCTCCGCCGCATGATGGCGAAGACGTACGCGGACGAGCTCGCGGCCCGAATCGACCTGAAAACGGCCGATCGCCAAGGCCGTCACGTCGCCGAGGACTCATTTCGCGCGCTCGAGCAGGCCATGAAGTCCGCGCTCACGAAGGCGGGGCCGCCGCCGAAGCTCCGTGCGGGCGAGACATCGGTGGGGCCGCAGCGCGCGCGAATCGAGGGAAAAATCCCTGGAAAGCTGCATCGCGCGCAGGTCATCGGCGCGCTCATCGAATATCCGGAGCTCATCGACGATCCCGAGGTCGAGGGCGTGTTTTCGTTTCTCGAAGGCGATTCGGCGAGGACCCTTGCCGTGCTGGTGGATTCTTGGCGCCAGGCTAGAACGGCGGCCGGGCTCGACGAGCCGGTGCGACTCGACCCCACCCAATTGCTCGAGCGGCTTGCGCAGATTGCGCCGGCGATTCAAACCTTTGCGGCAGAAAGGCTCTCGGCGCCCAAGCACGAGACCCTGGAGAGCGCCAAAGACGAATTGATGAGAGCAGCAGGACGTTTGAAGAGCGTGGCGCTCGCAGAAGACGCGCGATCGGCAGCGGAAGAACAGCGGAGAGGCGAGGGAGGCTTCGACGAAGAGCTCGCGGTGGCGCGCGACCTCCGCGATCGTCTGCGATCGGAGCGACATCGCTTGCCGCCCGACTCCGCGGGAGAGGCCGGCAATTCTTCGGCCAAAAGCGAATCGAAAAAACATTAATCAAAGCTGGACGTAGGACAAAAGCTGAGTATTAGGACGGGTCTTTCACGCGCTCTCGCGCTTGCGGCGGTCTCAACGCCGCAGCGGACGAGCGGACCTGCCGCTGCGAACCGAGAGGACGAGGTAAAGGAATACGATGGCGACGAAGAATTCGGGCAAGGGCGACTCGCACGCGAAGGCCACTCTGGATGCGACCAAGGCTGGTCGCTCGAACGGCAGCTCCAAGCATACGAACGGTGTCAGCGCGAAGGCGCACATGAACGGCAAGGCCGTCAGCGTGAAAGCGAACGTCAAGGCGGCGCCCGTGAAAGCCAACGGCAAGGCCCGTGCGCTCGTTCAAGATGGCAAGGTCGCGCACGTGGTCGTGAAAGAGCCCGCCACCCGCCAAGAGATGAAGAAGGCGCAGGCGCGCGAGCAGATGAACGGCTCGGGCCGTGAGAAACACGGGGCCGGCAAGCACGGCAAAGACGGAAAAGACGGCAAGGACGGCAAAGGCTTCCTCACCTACGACGAGGTGAGCGACCAGATGCCGGCCGACACCAGCGTGCAAGATCAGGTCGACGACGTCATCGGAGTGCTCGGCGACGAGGACATCGAGATCGTCGACGCGGCCACGCAGGTCAAAATCGCGCCCACGCGCATCGTCGCGGAAGAGAACGCGGAGAAGAAGAACGTCCCGCGCGAAGCCGGCAAAGAAGACGAGGACGGCGGCTACTACTCGAAGTCGAACGACCCGGTTCGCATGTACCTCCGCAAGATGGG
>JAICXU010001087.1 GCA_025934595.1 Polyangiaceae bacterium
CTTTTCGAGCGCGGCGACGGTTTTGTTCGCCTCGTCGATTCGCTTCGCGAGCACTTCCTCTTGTTTTTCGGCGCGCCGTTCTGTCTTCGCGAGCGCGGTGCGAAGCTCGCCGATTTGGAACTCGAGATCTTGCACGGCACGCGAAGCGTCCGCGACCTTCGCTCGACCGGAGCTCTCGGCTTTGCGCGCAGTGACCCACGCGTCGACGGCGGTGGCTGCATTGCGGTAGGCCGCAGCGAGCTCGGGGTAAGGCTCGGTGAACGCGCTGCGCCCTTCCCACGAGACGATCTCTTTGTATGCGAGCTGGTACTTGGCCCGCGCTTGCTCCGTTTTCTCGCGCGCCGGCGAAAGCGCTTCCTCGGCTTTGCGTTCTTCTTGCTTCGCCTTCGAAGCGTCCACGCCGAGCGCGTCGACGGCGAAGCCGAGTCGCTGCCGAATCTCGCGTCGCTTCTCGGCGATCGCTTCGAGCTCGCGCTGGGTGTCGATGTTGTTCGAGTTGAGCTCGGCGACGCGCGCGGTGCGACTCGAGATGTCCTCGAGCAGTTTTTTGATCTGCGCCGGCGGCGATGCTCCGTACACGCGCGCCAGCATCTTTTGGTAGAGGCCTTCGTGTCGCGAGAACCGCGAGGGCTCTTGCTCGCGCATCGTGCTCTGCGGCCTCGAGCTCGCCGTCGTGTCGATGAGCGGCTCGGGCGGGATCTCGATGTGCGCTTTTCGTGCGATCGCGCAGAGGTCTTGATTCACGCGATGCGCGTCGACGGGCCGCGCTTTCGGATCTTTCGCGAGGAGCTTCAAGACGAGGTCGTCGAGCTCTTTCGGAATGTTCGGATTCTGCGCGCGCAGCGATGCGGGCTCTTCTTTGAGATGCTTGACGAAGAACGTCGCGATGTCGCCCGAGTCGAACGGCAAGTGGCCGCAAAGCATCTCGTAGAAAATGCATCCGAGCGCGTAGAGATCGGACGGCGCACCTGCGTCTTGGCTCGAGATGCGTTCGGGCGACATGTATTGAGGCGTTCCGAAGAGCTCTCCTGCGCCGGTGAGGCGGCTGTCGCCGAGCGATCGCGCGATGCCGAAATCGAGGAGCTTCACGAGATCGCCGGAGTCCGCGTTGCGATCGCCTTTCGCGACGGTCCCCGTGCGGCGGCAAATGAAAATGTTCTCGGGCTTCAGATCGCGATGCACGACGTCGAGGTCGTGCGCGCGTGCGATGCCACGACAAATTTGGATCATGATGCCGACCGCGCGCGGAAGGGGCATCGGTCCTTGGGCGACGATGTCGGCGAGTGAGCTGCCGTCGAGCCGTTCCATGACGATGAACGAGGTGCCATCGTCGGTCTCGCCCTGATCGAAGATCTCGATGATGTTCGGATGCGCGAGCCGCTGCGCGCTCTTGGCCTCGCGACGAAAACGCTCGCGCACGACTGAGTCGCGCGCGAGGAGCGGGCTCATGATCTTGATCGCGCACGTGCGATCGACGAGGAGGTGCTTTGCCGCGTACACGACGGCCATGCCGCCTTGGCCGAGCACGCTCTCGACGAGATAACGACCGGCGAGCGTGGTGCCGATGCGTGCATCTTGCATCGGGATCAGATCGGCGCCTTCGACGAAGCAAAAGACGCGATCGTCGGGGTATGTCAGCTTGCAGGCCGGGCACGTCTTCA
>JAICXU010000421.1 GCA_025934595.1 Polyangiaceae bacterium
CTCGATCGCCGCATCGAGAATTTTGCGAATGGTGGACTCGCGCCGCTCGGCTTGCGTGCGGGCTTCGGCACGCAGACCTGTCGCGGATCCAGATGCCTTCGTCATCACGCCGCCTTCGCGCGCGCGCTCGGCGAGACCGGGCCGACTTTCTCGCCTGCCGGCAAGAACTGACCGAACCCGTGCTCGTGCCCGAGCTCCGGTTGCACGACGCCGTCTTTCGCCGCGAGCTTGCCGCCGATCAGCACGAAAGGCACGGCGCCTTCGCTGCGATTCACCATGCGGACGAGGCCGTCGAAATTCTCCATCGAGGCCTCATGGTAGATCGAAAGTCGCGCATCCAAACCTTGGGGATCCACGATCACGAGATCGGCGCGGTCTCCCACGCGAAGATGACCCGCATCGACGCCGAGCCAATCCGCGATCTCGCCGGTGAGACGCCATACCGCCTTTTCGAGAGGCATCACGGTGGGGTCGTCGTGGACGAGCTTCAAGAGATGCAGCGGAAAGCTGTAAAAAGCCATGTTGCGGATGTGCGCGCCCGAATCTGCAAAGCCGATGAGCGCCGCTTTTTCGTTCGCCATCCGTACGATTTCACTCGTGCGATGGTTCGCGATGAGCGTCTTCCAGCGAATCTTCTTTCCGAACTCCACGACCAGATCCAAGAACGTGTCGACCGGATGCGCGTGGCGCTCGTCCGCGATGTCTCCGAACGTTCGCCCGACGAGCGACGCATCGGGACAGGCGGTGATCCATGCATCGTGATAGTTGCGGTGCCACACGCGCGCGGTTCCGCGCCTCTCGTAGTCTTTGCGGAAGCGGCGGCGGTATTCCGGATCCTGCATGAGCGCGTTTCGCTCGACCTCCTCGACGAGATGCAAGAGCGCTCGGCCCGCCGCGAACTCTTCGAACACGACGAGATCGACGCCGTCCGCGTAGACCTCGAACGGCATGGGCAACGTTTGCCATCGAAGGTCGGCGCCGAATGCCCAATTCACGAAGCGCGTGAAGCCGGCGATGATCCGATTCAAACCCGGTGTCGACTTCGCGTCCGCCAAGGTGATCAGCGTCGTTTTGAGCGTCTTTTTCAGCATGAAGCTCGCGCTCGCGAACATGAAGAAGAACGCGTTGATCTTCGTCGTGATGTTCGGCGCCGACTGCAAGATGCGCCCGCGCCGTCGAAGCACGTCGTGGAGGCGACCATATTCTTTCCAGGTCGCGTACGTCGAAGGCAGCTGCGCCGAGCGAAAGCGATCGCCGTCGAGCTTGTCCCACGGATTCGTCATCGTGGAGAGACCGAGAAATCCCTCGTCGAGCGCGTCCTCGAGGTGCTTCTCCATCTCGTTCATTTCTTTTTCGGTCGGCCGCGCCTCCTTGTCGACGGCGCGCTCGAGGCCCATCACACGCGCGCGCAAGTCCGAGTGACCCAAAAACATGTTCACGTTCGGACCGAGTGGATGCGATCGCAAGAAGCGCACGTACTCGGCCGGCGAGCTCCACGTCTTCTTTTCGCGAAGGAGCGGAAGCACGTGCGAACGCGGTACGGATTCGACGCGCGTGAAGAGATCCGAGCAGTCTTCCGCATCGGCGAGCACGGCGCTGATCGAGCAGCTCCCGAACGTCACGGTCGTCACGCCATGGCGCACGGATTCACCGAGCGAAGGTGACGCGATGACCTCGGCGTCGTAATGCGTGTGGATGTCGAGGAAGCCCGGCATCACCCATTTGCCCTTCGCATCGATCACGTTGGCGCAGCCCGATTCGTCGAGCGCGTCTCGGCTCCACGCGACGAGGATGCCGTCGCGAATGCCGACGCTCACGTGCTCGCCGGGTTTCCCGGTGCCGTCGAAGCAGAGACCGTTTTTGACGATGGTGTCGTAGCTCGCGCCGCTCATGAGCCTAGTGATGACATAGAGAGCGAGCGCTCGCTATCTTTTTCGTACCGCGCGCTTTTTCCGCGAAAAATGCGGGGTTAAAGTCGCCGGCAACTTTCACGGGCAAGCTGACGAAAGAGAGAAAATGGAACAAGACACAGGAGATTCCGAGGACGCGCGAGGACCGGGTTGGGCTACTGTAACGACCGTGGAAGCTCCCGCTTGGCGCGCCGCTCTTCTTCGCGATGCGAACGTGCCGCGACTCCCCGAGCTTCTGCGCGACGTCTTCGGGTTCGATTCCTTCCGCCCGTATCAAGAAGAGGTGTGCGCCGCCGTCGTCCGCGGCGACGACGTCCTCCTCGTGATGCCCACCGGCGCGGGGAAATCGCTTTGTTACCAGCTTCCCGGAATCACGCGCGGAGGCACCACGCTCGTCGTGAGCCCGCTCATCGCGCTCATGGAAGATCAGGTGGAGCAGCTACAAGCCCTGGGTCTTCGCGCCGAGCGCATTCATTCGGGTCGTGCCCGCGCCGACTCCCGCAATGCATGCCGCGACTATCTCGACGGCAATTTGGATTTCTTGTTCATCGCGCCCGAGCGCCTGCGCGTTCCCGGATTTCCGGAGATGCTCGCGAAGCGAAAGCCCACGCTCATCGCGATCGACGAAGCGCACTGCATCTCGCAATGGGGCCACGATTTTCGTCCCGACTACCGCATGCTCGGGGACCGCTTGCCGCTGCTGCGGCCTGCGCCCGTCATCGCGCTCACCGCCACCGCGACGCCCACCGTCCAGGACGACATCGTCTCCGAGCTTCGGCTCGTCTCCACATTTCGATCGATCCACGGATTTCGGCGGACGAACATCGCCGTCGAGGTCGTGGAGCGAAAACCGAGCGAGCGACTCGCGGTCGTGAAGAATATTTTGGCGGACGCTGCGCGTCGGCCCGCGATCGTGTACGCGCCCACGCGCAAGGAATCCGAGGAGACGGCGAAAGAGCTGTCGAAGCGATTCCACGCCGCCGCCTATCACGCGGGGCTCACGTCGGCCGTGCGCAGCGAGGCGCAGAGCTTGTTTTTACGCGGAAAAATCGACGTGATCGTGGCCACGACCGCGTTCGGCATGGGCATCGACAAGGCGAACGTACGCACCGTCATCCACACCGCGCTGCCGGCTTCCATCGAAGGCTATTACCAAGAGATCGGACGCGCGGGTCGTGACGGTCTCGCATCGCGAGCGATTCTCTTGCAGTCGTTCGGCGACACGAAGACACACGAATTTTTTCTCGAGCGCGATTATCCCGAAGAGAGCTTGCTCGAGACGATCCACGACGCTATCGGCCCGCAGGGGACCACCACCGACGATCTCGTTCGCAAGACCCGCATGCCGCGCGATCTGTTCGAGAAGGCGCTCGAAAAATTGTGGGTTCACGGCGGCGCGCTCGTCGACTTCGACGACGTCGTCCGCCGAGGCGCCTCCGACTGGCGACGCCCGTACGAGAAGCAGCGCGCCCACAAGCGCACGCAGATCGACAAGATGCAACGGTACGCCGAAACCCACGCGTGCCGCATGCTCTCCCTCGTCACCCACTTCGGCGATCAGAACGATCCGGGAACGCCATGCGGATCCTGCGACGTGTGCGCGGAAGCGACATGCGTCGCACAGGAATTCCGCGCGCCCATCCAGCAAGAGATCGAGGCCGCTTACCGAATCATCGACGCCCTCGTCGAACGAAACGGACGCGCGATCGGACAAATGCATCGCGATCTGGGGGAAAAATCGCTCGATCGTGATTCCTTCGATGCCGTGATCGGAGCGCTCGCACGAGCCGGCGTCGTGCGCGTCAGCCAAGATGCGTTCGAAAAAGAAGGGCGCTCGATCGTATTTCAACGCGTTCATTTGCGACCGGAGATGCATGTCACGCCCGGCGATCTGCGCATCATCGCGACGCCCAAGCGCAAAGGATCACGCGCGGGACGCGAGCGAAAATCGGGATCGCGCGGCGAGCGTGAGGTGATGGAGTTGCCGGCGCTCACCGGCGCATCGCTCGTCGTCGACGCCGCGCTCCGCGCTTGGAGAAAAGAGGAAGCGCGCTTCCGCAAGGTGCCCGCGTTCCGCATTCTCACCGACAAGACGCTCACGGGGATCGCCGCCGCGATGCCACGTGACGAGGCGTCGCTGCTGCGCGTGTCCGGCATCGGTCCGTCGATCACCGAGCGCTACGGGAAGGTGCTCCTCGCGATCGTGGCGCGTTCCGCCTAGACGCGCGTCACGGTTCTTCGCTCACTCCGTGACCGCGAAGCCGAACGTGCGACGTACGTCGAGCATCGCTTCCGTGTGCTCGCCCTTGTGATTTCGCACGACGAGCGGCGTCTCGATCACGATTTCAGGCGGGCCCTCCGCTTCCGCGTGCACGCCACAACACAGCGTAAAAAGCGGTGCACTGGCGATTTTCGGCACGAC
>JAICXU010000210.1 GCA_025934595.1 Polyangiaceae bacterium
AGCTCGCGAAGCTCCTGCCCACGCCGGCGGAGGCGATGCCGTACGTCGAGACGGCCACGCGCGAGCGGCCGACGTTCGCCGATGCGCTCGCGTATCGCGCGCAGCTCGATCTGCTCGTCGGAAAATTTCCGGATGCGAAGGCGTCGGCCACGTTGGCGCTGAAGCTCGATCCGCAAAATCCGAACATGCACGTCGCGATGGGACGCGCGCTGCTCGCGGAAGGAAAGATCGACGACGCCGCGAACGAAGGAAAGGCGGCGCTCGCGATCCTGGGAAATTTGGCTTCGGCGAAGCTCCTCGTCGCCGACGCGTACGCGAAGAAAGGCGAGATCGATCTTGCCGTCGAGAATTACCAAGACGCGTGGGGATACGATCACACCGATCCGACGTCGCTCGTGAACGCGAGCATCGCGTGTCATCTCGCCGGTCGCGACACGAGCGCGAAGGCGTTCGGCATCAAAGCGACGCAAGAATTTCCGGCGTGGGGTCCGGGCTGGGTGGCGCTCGGCGACGCGCGCGTCGGTGACAAGGATTTCGCGGGCGCAAAAGAAGCGTATACGAAGGCGCTGCAATCGCAGGGGCCGGTCGACACCGCCGCAGTCCAAAAAAAGATCGCCGCGCTCAAGTAGGGCGCGCATAAAGTGACGCACGTGTCGGAACCCGTTCTTTCGGAGCTGGCCGCGCGCGTCCTCGCCCGAGAAGCTCGCGGCGTCGCGCGGGCCATGCGCATCGTCGATGATCGCCTCGATGGATACGCGACGCTGCTCAAAGAAATTTTTCCGAAGACCGGGCGGGCCTTCGTGGTCGGGATCACCGGAAATCCGGGCGCGGGAAAATCCACGCTCACCGACGCGCTGATCGAGCATTTGCGGGCGGCGGGAAAAACGGTCGGCGTCATCGCCGTCGATCCCACGAGCCCGTACTCCGGCGGCGCCATCTTGGGCGATCGCATCCGCATGCAGCGTCATGCCGCGGACGAAGGCGTCTTCATTCGCTCCGTCGCCACGCGCGGGCATCTCGGCGGCCTGTCGCGGTCGGCCCGCGACATGGTGCGCGTGCTCGATGCCGCGGGCTTCGACGTCGTGCTCGTCGAGACGGTGGGCGTCGGACAAGACGAGCTCGAGATCACGCGCACCGCACACACGACGCTCGTCGTGATGGCACCGGGCATGGGCGACGACGTACAGGCCATCAAGGCCGGCCTCCTCGAATGCGCTGACGTTTTCGCGGTAAATAAGGCGGATCGTGAAGGCGCCGACTCCACGGTGCGCGATCTCGAGCTCATGATCGCGCTCGGGAAGGACACGCTCGTCTCGGCGCACAAGAATCGCGGTCACGCGACGAATCTCGGCGACACGGAAGCCGCGCGCATCGAAAAAGCGGAGCAGACGCGTCTCGAAAAATCCGCGAGCACGAAAGAAAAATGGGTGCCGCCGATCTTGAAATCGGTCGCGACGAAAAAAACGGGGATCGCGGAGATCCTCGCCGCGCTCGACGCGCATCACGCATGGCTCACCACGAGCGAAGCCGGCGCGAAGCGACGCGAGGCGAGGCTCGGCGAAGAAATGCGCGACGCGCTTCGTGAAGCGCTCATCGACGCCGCCGTCGCCGATCTCGGTCATGCCGTCGACGACGCTGCGCATGCGGTCGCCGAGCGAAGAATCGATCCGTATTCCGCGATCGAAAATCTCGTCACGCGATTTCGCGCGCGACCTTGAGCTCGTACTTCGATAATCGCCTTTTCATCACGCGCATCGCGTCGGGGCTTTCGTCGACGAGCACGGCATTCCGGTTTTCGAGGGCCGCCGCTTCGCCGAGCGTGCCGGAGCCCGCGAAGAAATCGAGCAGCGTGTCGCCTGGATTCGAATGCACGCGCACGATGCGACGCACGATGCCGAGCGGCTTCTGCGTCGGGTAACCCGTCTTTTCCTTTCCGGTCGGGCTCACGATCGTGTGCCACCAGGTGTCGGTCGGCGTCTTTCCGCGCGCGGCTTTTTCTGGACCGACAAGGCCTGGCGCCATGTACGGGATGCGATCGATTTTGTCGTAGTTGAAGGTATTTCGCTCAGGATCCTTCGCGTACCAGAGAATGTTGTCGTGCTTCGGCGACCATCGAGCCTTCGCGCGCGCGCCGTAATCGTAGGCCCAGATGATTTCGTTCTTGAACGACTCGCGTCCAAAGATGCGATCGCACAGCACTTTCGCGTAATGCACCTCGCGATAATCGAGATGAAGAAAGAAAGATCCCGTGGGCGTGAGCAGCCGGCGGGCCTCTTCGATGCGCGGCGCGAGGAACGCGGTGTAGTCGTCGAACGCGTCCGCGAACGTCGTCGTCGAATGCACGCGAGTTCGATAACGCTGGCCGCCGAAGCCGGTGCGATCGCCCGATGGGTCGCGCGTCATCGAGGTGCGCGTGCGCGTTTGTGCGCGGCCGGTGTTGAACGGCGGATCGATGTAAATGAGGCTGAAAAGGCCTGATTTCAGCGTTTTCAGAACCCCGAGATTTTCGCTGTGATGCAGCGTGATCACGGCGTGAAGGACTCGACGACGTTCGCGCCACCGACGACCGCGATCGCGGGCACGGTGAGCGCGACGGCTCGCGCGCCGCGGCGCGGAACCTTGTACGGAATTTCGGTGGAGCTCGCGGGGCCGAGACGAAACACGTGGCTCGCGCCGGAAGGATCATCACCGAAGAGAAGCGCGTCGTTCGGATTGCCGCCGAAGCCGAGCGAGAAGAGCTGCGAAGGGCTCAGCGCGATCGTGGGCCCGTTCGACCAAGTCGTCGGCGCGCATGCGCCCGAGCATCCGAGATCGAGAACACGAATCGCCGCGGGATTTCCCGACGAATCGACGCCTCCCGCGACGAGCACGCGCGAGCCGTCGAGCGGCGCGACGCTGATGCCGATGGTCTCGTCGGCGGGGTAGGCGAGAGGAGTCGATGCGGCGGTGGCGCCGGGCGGCAGGATCTCGGCGCCCGCTCCCGCGCTACTTCCGCCGACGACGACGAGCCCGCGTCCGGAGACCCACGTCGCGCCCGCGCCGAGGCGAGGCTCGCTGAGCGCGAGAAACGTGAGCGTGCCGTCCGTGTCGACGCGCAAGACGCGCGCGCTCGCATCCCCCGATTTTCGCGTGCCGCCGACCACGTAGCTGACGCCGGTGCCGTCCGAGACCGTGATGCCGCCGGCGACCTCTGCGAAGGAGCCGCCGCTCGGCGCGGTCGCATCGGCCGTCGTCGAGTCGGAGAGCTCGAGCCAGCTCGCGCCGTTCGCATCGATGACGAGCAAATCGGTTCCGACCTCGGTGATGCTCGCGGGAACGCGCGGCAGCGAAGGCGGCGACGAAAATGGTGAGAGCGACGCCGTATCGTAAATTTGGCTCGATGAATCGCCTCCGGAGCCGCCGCTGCTCCACAAAATATAGCGCCCGATGACGAGCGTGGGCACCGGCGACTCTCGTGCATCGGCGAGCGTCGACGGCATGCGCGCGAATTCTCCAGTGCGCTGGATGAACACGGGGACGCTCGTTCCCGCGAGCGCGCCGAGCTCGATCGGCAGGCTCGTTCCCGTGAGCAGCACTTTTCCGGAGTCGTCCTTCGCTTGCACGCGGAGATCGACGATCGATTCCTGTGATTGCTCGCCGAGGTCGAGGCTCGTCGCCGGGAGCTTCGTCGTCGCCAGCGCGGTCACGCCGCCATCGGGATCGATCGCGTCGACCTCGAGCGTCGTCGGTGCGGGCGCCCGCGTGAGCGCGTCCGATTCGCCGCCTGTCGTCAGTGTGATCGTTCCGCTCGGCGTGGACCCGCATGCCGCCACGAGCGCACCGGCGACCACGAATCCAGCGCACACGAGACCGAATCGCACGCGCTCGATCTAGCAGAAAAAGCGCAGATTCTTGTCCCACAAATTCGAATTCATGTGAGAAGAGGGAAGTGAGAGCCACCGCCCGCGTTCGTTCCACGCTGCAAGCTGCGCTCGCGCGCGTCGCCGCAAAGGGTGGCCTCGGTGAAGCGAACCCGGGCGACGTGCGCGATTTCGTGATCGAGCGACCGAAACGCGCCGAGCACGGTGACTACGCCACGAACGTCGCGATGATCGCGGCGAAGCGCGCCAAAAAGCCGCCCCGCGCGATCGCAGAAGCGCTCGCTCTCGAGCTCGGCGCGGACGACGTGATCCGATCCGCCGAGGTCGCCGGTCCGGGGTTCGTGAACTTGCGCGTGCAGCCCGCCGTCCTGCACGACGAGCTCGAAGAGATTTTGCGCGAAGGAACATCCTACGGAAAAGCGCCGAGCGCCACGAAGGAGCGCATTCATCTCGAGTTCGTGAGCGCGAATCCCACCGGCCCCATCAACGTCGCATCCGGCCGCAACGCGATCTACGGCGACACGGTCGGTCGCCTGCTCGAAGCGACCGGCAATCGGGTCACGCGCGAGTACTACATCAACGATTTCGGAAATCAGATTCGGCTGTTCGCAGCGAGCGTGCGCGCGGCGGCGAAAGGCGAGCCGATCCCCGAGGACGGCTATCACGGCGAGTACGTGCAGGAGCTCGGCACGTTTCTCACGAGGAACGCGCCGGCGATCGTCGAGAGCGGCGGCGAGGACCTCGCGCGTTTGTGTGTAACATACATGCTTCGAGGAATTCCCGGATCGAGCTCGCTCCCGGGCATCCGCACGTCGCTCGCGAGCATCGGCGTCTACTTCGACAACTGGTTTTCCGAGGAATCGCTCCATCGATGGGGCGCCGTTCCCGCCGCGCTCGCGGAGCTCGAGAACAAGGGCTTCTTGAAGGCCAAAGACGGCGCCGTGTTCTTCGTGATGCCCGACAAAGACGGCAAAGCCGCCGACGACAAAGATCGCGCGGTCAAAAAATCAGATGGAAACTACACGTATTTCGCGAGCGACATCGCGTATCACGCCGACAAAGTCGCCCGCGGCTACGACCGGCTCATCACCGTGCTCGGCGCCGACCATCACGGCTACGTCGCACGCGTGCGAAACGCGCTCGAAGCGCTCGGCTTGCCGAGCGAGAAGTACGAAGCCTTGCTCTATCAGCTCGTCTACATTTTTCGGAACGGTCAGGCCGTCAAATCGAGCAAGCGCGCCGGCAACTTCGTCACGATCGAAGAGGTCGCCGACGAGATCGACGACGCCGCGGGCCGCAAGGGCGCCGGGAGCGACGCGGTTCGATTTTTTTTCCTGTCGCGAAGCGCGAGCACGAACGTCGACTTCGACATCGACCTCGCGAAAAAGGAGAGCTTGGACAATCCGGTTTTCTACGTCCAATACGGCTACGCGAGGCTCTCCTCGATCCTGCGCAAAGCCGAATCGCAGGGCTTCTCGATTCCGAAATCGCTCTCGTCCGCGCAATGGCAGAAGCTCGCGCACGAGGACGAATTGGCGCTTTCCATGCGGCTCTCGGAGTTTCCGCAAATCGTCGAGGACGCGGCGGAGAGTCGCGAGCCGCATCGCGTGGTCTTCTATCTGCAAGAGCTCGCGCGCGAGTTCCAGAGCTACTTCACGCGCATGAAGGTCGATCCCATCTTGCCGCCGGACTCGATTCGTTCTGCCGAAAACTGGGAAAAAACTTGGGACTCTGAGAAGACGATGGCACGCCTCGCGTGGATCGTCGCGATACGCAACGTCTACGCAGCGGGCCTCGCGCTGCTCGGCGTGAGCGCGCCCGAGGAAATGCGGCGACCGAGCGACGCGGCAGATACCTAAAAAAGGCGGATTCCAAAATGGACGAAGGTGGCGTGCGGAACCTGGACCAGATTCAAGAGGACGACAGGGACCAACGGACGCCGCGAGCCGTCACGCTCACGCTCCTCGCCGTCGGAGGCGCATGCGCTATCTTCGCGGGATACGCGCTGCCGGGAAGAAAAGCAGTGACGACGAAGCCCGTCGATCCGCTCGGCGATCTCGTCGCGCAAAGATCCAAAACGCCGACTCCCGCGGCTCCAGCGCCTACCGATCTCTCGCCGCGCGACGTGACGTTTCCGGGAATCTTGAGTGACGCGGAGAAGACGACGACCGCGCTCGCCGCGGTGCGACCGAATTCGTCCGGCTCTGCGATGACGATGGCGCCGTCGCTGCCGCCGCCGCCCTCCGATCGCCTGCGCGTCGTCCCGCTTCCCGCGCAGAACGTGCTCGAAGCTTCGCCGATCACGACGCGTCCGCGCGATCCGCTCACGAAAGCGGCGAATGATTCCGCGCAGGCGAGCAACGCATCGACGACGCCCGCGGCGGGCGCCGGTCACGAAG
>JAICXU010000408.1 GCA_025934595.1 Polyangiaceae bacterium
GCGTGCCGGCGGACCATCCGGCCCGCGCGACGATCCTCGACAAAACGAGCCGATTTTTGCGCGGATCGTATGCCGAGCGCATCGGGCGGGAACGGCCCGCGCTCGAGCGCGAGCTGCCGTTCATGGTCTCGGCGACGGACGAAAACGGACGGCGCGTTTCGCTCCGCGGCGCGATCGATTTGCTCGTGCGATGGCCGGACGGCTCCGTCGACGTCGTCGACTACAAACGTGCGCGCGGTCCGGATCCGGAGGCGCACGCATTTCAGCTCGATGTGTACGCGCTCGCGGCGCGAGAGCTTGCGCCTGACGCACCGTCGCTGCGATCGGGAATCTTGTTTCTCGGCGGCGATCCGAGCGAGCCGAGATGGCATGAGGTCGCCGACTTCGCCGCGCTCCGCACGCGCATCGCGAGCCTCGGGAGCGACGTCGTCATCGCGCGTTGGGCCGAGACCTTCGCGCGCGCGCCGGTCACGACATGCCGAAAAATCCGCTGTGGTTATGTCGGGCTCTGCCATCCCGAGGACGAAGCACCCGTGAATGCGCCCGCACCCGCAGCCGCCCCGCAAAAGCGGGCAAACGAGCAGCTCTCCTTATTTTAAAATTCCTGCTTCGAGCATCGACGTGTAGCCGGGCGCGCCGAGGACGAGATGATCGACGAGCGGCGTGGCCAGCGCACGTGCCGCCTCGACGACGCGCAGGGTGAAGCCGACGTCTTCTTCGCTCGGCCGGCAATCGCCGCTCGGATGATTGTGAACGAGCACGAACGCGCTCGCCGCTTCACGCACCATCGCACGCAGCACGTCGCGCGGAAGCACGTGCATTCCGTGGAGGCCGCCCGCCGCGATTCGTCGCGCGGCGCGCAGGCGATTTCGACCGTCGAGCGCGAGCGCCCACAGCTCTTCGTGATCGAGCGTGACGAGGCGCGGCCGCGCCCACGCATCGACCGTCGACGGATCGGACATCGACGCGCCGTCCTTTCGTGACGAAGCAGCGAAAGCGCGTCTTCCGAGCTCCGTGGCCGCAGCTACACGCGCGCCTCGTGCGGGACCGAGCCCGCGCGCCGACGTGAGCTCACCGATGCCCGCGCGCGCGATGCCCTCGACGCCTCCGAGCTCTTCGAGCACGGATTGCGCGAGAACGCCGACCGGCTCTCCCCGATTTCCCGTACCGAGAACGAGCGCGAGGAGCTCCGCGTCCGCGAGGCAAGACACGCCGACGTCGGCTGCGCGCTCCCGCGCGCCGAAAGAAATGCGATGCATCCTTCGTCCCATTCCACGACGCATGCCGCGCGAAAGGCCCATTTTCCCCGGCATTTCGTGCGTTTGTCATGTGGCCGCGACGAAATCTCGGGTGTCGCGGACATCGCGACCTTCGGGTGGCAGCGAGCCGCGTTACTGGCAGACGCCGACGTCGGGCTGTTTGAAGAGGGGCGCCGAGCTCATACACGTGAGACCGGAAGGGCAGCTCGCGGCCGCCGTGCTGCAGAGTTGGTAGCACTTTCGCGCGTTCAAATCGCCGAGGCAAACGAGGTTGGTGGCGCAGTGCACGATGTCGCAGCTCTCGCCGACGAGCGCAGGTCCCGTGGCGACGCAGCTGGTCGTGCCGCTCTCGTCGACGACCGTGCAGGTTTCGTCGGCGCTGCAGTCGTTCGCGGAATTGAGGAGGGTGCACGATTTGACGGGCTCGCACACCGGCACTTTGACCTTCTCGTCGTCGGTCTCGTATTGGATGTCGCAGAACGTTTGGTCTTTGCAGTCCGTGTCGCAGCAATATTTGCGGCACGTGCCCGGCTGTCCGACGCACTCGAAGCCGGACGCGCAATCGGATGACGCCGTGCAAGAGGCGCCGTTGTGTCCAGTGCCGGACGGCGTGCACGTGGGCGCGAGATCGTAGCCGCCATCGTCGTTCATCGCGACGACATGGCACGAGAGCAGGGACGCATCGCTGCCGGTGCCGCTGCCGCTCGGGCCGCCGTCGTACGAGACCGGAGCTCCGCATTGCGACGTCACGCCGTCTTCGCCATCCGGCCGACAGAGTGCGGCCGTGCCGTTGCACAGAATATTTCCGAACTGCAGTGCGGCTCCCGACGCCGCGTCGCCGGTGCCGGTCGTGAATTGCGATCCGCCGCCCGCGTCGGTCGATCCGCCGGCGTTGTCGCCGAAGGGGGCGCCCCCGAATGCACCGTCGCTCGCGCTCGCTGATCCGCACGCCGCCGCCGCGCCGACGAGGGCCACGGCCGCGAGGCGCGTCCAGAGCTTGGGCGAGCGAAAGGACGTCATCGAAAAAGATCTACGTGGAGCCATCGAACAAGGACCCATGGATTCACGACCCATGCCGTCGTCTCATTGTGTCATCTCGCACGTCGAAAGCCCAATTCTCGCGGGTTTAACGACGAAATCCTTGCACGCACGAAGGCGGGGGATGACTCCGCTGTCGTGCTTTCCTTCGGCGTGTCGCGATGTGCCGTATCGGGGTTTATTTCGATTCGACTTCGCGAATGACGCTGTTTCCAGCGGCATCGTAAGCACGTACCGCGACGATGTGCGCACCCGGTGGGACGAGCGTCGACACGTCGGCATCGACCTTTTCGTCGGCGGTGTCGAAGACGCCGTCGGCGGGTGCAAGCGGACGCCAATCGAGCTTGCCGTCGACCACGAGCTCGAATCGCGAAATCGGACCGAGCCCGTCGACCGCGCGCGCGTGGAGCTTCCGTCCGTTCATCGTGAGCTCCGTCATCACCGGCGGTGTGTTGTCGACGAGCACGGGCTCGGACTCGAGCGCGTGGCGTTGCACGTCGTTCGGCGGATTCGCCGGCTCGTCGCTCGCTTCGACGCGCACGCGATATTTTCCTTCCGGTAATGCGAGCGTGTCCCACTCGTACTCGTTCTTCGTGAGGACCTCTCCGGGCTTCAGCGCGTCGCGCCACACGTTCTGTCCCTCGCGACGAAAGTCGACGCGATAGCGAAGCGAGTCTTGATCCGGATTGTCGACCTTCCACGAGAGCTTCATCACGCTGTCGTGCTTCGGTGGCTCGCCGCCGCTCGCTTGGATTCCTTCTTTGGTGCCGCGGGGCGTGCCACCTTTTTGCTCCGCGTCGACCTCGAGCACGATCGGCCTGACGTTGTCGGTGACGAACGGGACCATCACCTCGCTGAGCACGGCTTTCGGATCGCGACCCCAGCGCGCGCGCACTTGGATGAAACGCGCCGCGGGGCTCGTGATCGTCGCCGGTGCAGCGACGGCGTTCGACCATCCGCTCCACGTCGCGTCGGGCGTCGTCGTGTTGCCCGTGCGCGTCGAGACCTCGACGGGGCCCGACGATCTCCAGGAAATTTGGCCGTATTTCGCTCTGAGCCCCGCATCGAAAACTTTGCTCGTCCAGATCGCGTCGGGTCCGCCTTGTGCGATGACACGATGGAACGAGGCGCCGTCGCTGGTGGCGAGGAAGGGTACGTTCTTCGAAAATCCGATCGCGCCGACTTGTGCTTCGTCGGCGTCGGCGACGAGCGTCACGACGTGCGCGTCGTCGACGGTGTACACGCGGCCCTCTGCGCCCGTGCCGACGTACGGCCTTCCGTCGTCCCCCACCGCGAGCGCGGTGTAGTGGAACGCGTCGTCGTGCATCATCTTCTCGGGCTTGCCGGCGGCGTCGAAGCGCGTGAGCGTTCCTTTGCCGGGCTTCGGGTGCGTCGTGCTCGCAGGGCCCGCTACGCCACGTCCCGTCGGACCTTTTTTCGGAGGCTCCGGCGGCTCGGAATATTCGTTCGAGATCGCGTACACGATTCCGCCTTTTGCGACGGCGACGGCTTTGACTTCGGTGCCCGGAAATTCCGAGACGACGGTCGCGCGCCCGGGCCCCGTGATTTTGTAGAGCCGCGCTTTGCCGCTCGCGCCGGCGTAGACGTCGCCGTTGTCGGCGACGGCGAGCGAAACCATGTTGGGTTGATCGGAATGGAAGAACACGCTCGATTTGCCGTCGAGGGTGACGCGCATCACGCGCGCGTTCGGGCCGACGGCGGCGAAGA
This sequence comes from Polyangiaceae bacterium, assembly GCA_025934595.1. Taxonomy (GTDB): domain Bacteria; phylum Myxococcota_A; class Polyangia; order Polyangiales; family Polyangiaceae; genus JAICXU01. The sequence goes on from JAICXU010000408.1 coordinate 4,026, forward strand.
GCGCGCTCTTCGATTTGTCCCACGCGAGCGCCCACACATGGGAGACGTCGGGTAACGTCGCGAGCACCTCGGCTTTGCCGGGCGACAGCTTGAAGATTTTTCCTTCGGGCATCGTCGCCGCGAACACGACGCCGCCCGCGCCTTCGACCATCGACGTGACGGCGAGCGCGTGCGTTTCGGCGAACACCGTGGCTTTGTCGCCCACGATCTTGAACACCTTGCCCTCCGGGCTCGTGCCGACGAGGACGCTTCCGTCGGAGAGCGCGAGGGCGGAGAACGATGCGCTCGCGTCGACGAGAGGAACGTCGCCGAGCGTCCATCCGGTGCGCACCGCACCGTCGGAGCTCACGGCCACGCCGTGGAGGTCGCCGCCGGAAAATTCTTCGAGCGTGTCGA
>JAICXU010000769.1 GCA_025934595.1 Polyangiaceae bacterium
CGCGATCACGAAACGCGGGCGGCGGAGCGGGACGACGTGACGACACCGCCGGCGGACGAAACTCGGCGGCCGTGCCTTGCACCAAACCGGAGCTCGCGAGCGACGAATTCGGAAGCGGCGCGGGAGGAGAAGAAGCTTGCGCGCGCGAAGCGGGCGGACGCGAGGATTGGGGACGCGCCGACGCCGGCGGCGGCGGGAGCGAAGCCTTCTTGGAGGGCATCAAGCGCGTCGGCTCGTCGCCGAAGGCCTGCGCAGCCTTCGAAGATTTTTTGTTCGTCAGATTGCCGAGGCTCACGTTCGCCTTCGCGCTGGATTTGGGAGCGACGCTCGCGGGCGGACGCGTCGAGCTCGTGCCCTTGCCCTGGCTGCCCTTCGGAAAGAGCGTGTTCGGCGCGAGCATCGTCGGATCGTCGTCGGAGATCTCGGTCGCATCGACGTTGCGAACGTCGACGACCTCGACCTCGACCTCGCCGTCATCACGCGCAGGACGTTTGATTTGCGGGAGCATGGACAGAAAACCTCCGAGTCTTCCCGAGAGTATTGCATCGGCCGAGCCAACTAGGTCAGCGAAATTGCTCCATGATTTCGGCTTCCGCACGGCGCGCGGCTCGACGCATGGCGACAAAAAGCATTCGCATGGGGGTCTTTCGATCCACCCCCATGCGAGAGGTCTTCCCAGGCGATGTGCTCGGCGACGACTACAGCGAAGCGGCGAGCTGCGCGTCGGCGAGGGCCTGTGCTTCCTTCGCGCTCGCCATGTCGGCGCTGTCCTTCTTTCCCTTCGACGCGACCTTCTTCTCTTCTTTCTTTTCCTCTTTCACGTCGGCTTTTGCTTCGACCTTCGGCTCCGATTTGTCTGCGGCAGGCGCGGCCGGATGCGAGACGTGAAGAGCGGGCGCGGCCGCTTTCGGCGCAGACTTCGTCGGCGCGAACTTCGCGGCGACGGCGACGGCTTCCGCGGGCGCTGCATTCGCCGCGAGCGGCGAGGAGATCGCCATCGGCGCAGCAGGCTGCGACGCCATGTAAACGGGGAGCGCCGGCGAGGAAGCCGGCTGCGATTGCGGCTGCGACGGGATCACTTGCTCGCCCGCGCCTTGCGAGGCCGCAGCGACCTTCTGATCCGACGAGCTGAAGTCACCCCGCGCGACGGCTGCCGTCACGAGACCCGCGAAAATACCCATCGCGACGAGCGCCGCGGCCCACGACGCGGTCGGACGGCTGAGGGTGCGCGCGGTGACGACCGTCGCGCCCGGATTGATGTGCGGCTCGCTGTCGACCATCGGCATCGCCATCGGCGCGAGTGACGCGGGCGCTTGCGGAACGACAGCGGATTCTTGGCGCGCAGCCAGGACGGCCGCGGGCGGCATGCGATGAATGCGGCGCTCGTTCGGGCTTGCATCGTACATCTGCGATTGCGGGTGGAGATTGCGCGGAATGGGCGCCGGGCGGAACGACGTGTTCGACGACATCACGTGCTGCGGCGCCGGAGCGCGGCGCGTCTGCACCGGCGGCGGAATGATGAGACCCTTTGCGGGCATGAGGCACGTCATCTCGTCTTCGTCCTCGCCGAACTGCGCGGCCACCGGACGGCTCACGATTGCACGCGACGGCGTGGGAATCGGCGAGGGGACGCGCGGGCGATCGGCGCCATGACGACGCGAAGGAGCCGCGCCGGGGATCTCGTTGGAGCGAAGCGTGGAGCCGAAGTTGCGGCTCGAGAGGGCGGCGCTTGCCGCGTGACGAACCTTGTGGACGACCTCGACGACGTCTTCCGTCGAGATGTCTTCGCCTTGATTTCCTTGCACGCTGCGCTTTTGAAAGGGGAGCACGTTGGCCTCCGGGTGGGATGTAGTCCTTCATTGCAGGCGTCGGGCCAATGCCAGTCCGGATGCCACCTTCCGTGAAAGAGCCAGTTTTCGCGGCCTTCCATCGTCGTCCGCCCCGGTTGGATTCCGATTTCACCGCGGGTAGCCAAAAAAGGGGGTCGGACGATCCAGATGCCGGGACGGTGGGGGCCCGCCTGGACACTCGAAAATCCAGAGCTTTTTTCGCGATGGAGCTGCCCTCTCTCTCGTCAAATCATTCGGTCATGACGCGCGTACAACGTGAAGAGGATCGGGACTAGACTTCATGCTGTCGCCGTTGGTCTCACGGTACGACGCACGGAACCCCAGGCGGCATTGGCTCTCACCCCATGAAACGACGCACGTTTGATCCGCTGTTCGAGAAGTCGGCGCGTGGCGTTCGCGCGCGGCTCCTCGCGCGGCACGCGCTCTCGGGGGTCGCCATCGGGCTCGCGGTCGGGCTAGCTGCGTCGACAGCCGCGTGGCGTTTGGGTCGCGCCGATTTTCGCCGCGAAGCTCCGCTTGGAGTCGCAGCGATTGGCGCGATCGCAGGGCTCGCCACCGCGCGCCGCAAGCGATGGAGCGACACCGACGTCGCGCTCTATCTCGACGCACATCTCGAGTCCGACGAAGCGATCACGACCGCGATCGAGCTGTCTAGACGCGCGTCGGGTTTGCGCGCTCGTGAAACCGAAGATGGCGAAGACGA
>JAICXU010001072.1 GCA_025934595.1 Polyangiaceae bacterium
AGTGCCAGACGAAACCGTCGCGACCTCCCGCGTTCCCCACCGCATAAAAATCCTCACCGCTCGATCCCCAGACGCCGTAGACGGTTTGTTTCGCGAGGCCGGGCGTCTTCATGCGCTCGAAATGCGATCCGTCGTACCGAAGCACGGTCGCGTTCGCGCCCGCCATGAGGACAGGGCCATTCGCGAGAGCTTGCACCCACCACAAATCACCGTGCGTGCCGGTCGCGAGCTCCTCCCACTTTTTTCCGTCGTAGTGCAGCACGAAAGGGCCTGCGCCTTTGTCGGCGCCGACCGCGAACATGTCCTTCGACGACCGCCCGCTCACCGAGAGGAGCGCCGACGGCAATTCGCTCGCGAGAAACTGCCACGACGGCGCTTTTTGCGTGACGACGTCCGGCTCGTCGCGATGACAACCGACGAGCGCCGAAGACGCGGAAAAAACGGCCAGGACGATCGCGAGCGATCGCAGGGTCATGGATTCAAGAGAGTCGGCGCGATCTGCACGTGCGCGGTCGTAGTCACGGTGGCTCCAGCAGGATCGGTCACGGTCACGTTCACGTCGAGAGGCTTTCCGAGAAATTGTTTGTAGTCTACACCTTCGTTGTCGAGCTGATAGCGAATGCCGTAGAGCTTGCAAAATCCTCCCTCGTCCGGAGAGTACGTGAACGCGAGCGTGGTCGGCGGAATCGTCCTGCCCGTGCCCGGTTGCACGCCGGAAATCTTGGTGGTCGATCCTCTTTGTTTCATGTTTTTCATTCGCGTGGCGATCCAAATGTGGTGACCGCCCTGCGGGCCTGCCTCCGCTTGCAGCACTTGGCCGTCGGTGACCGGCAAGTAATACGTCTGGCCCGTTCCGACTTGCAGCGCCGGCGGCCCGCCGTGATTCGGCTTGCAGAAATCCGGGGCGTTCGTCGGCCAATTGGATGTGTACGCTTCGAGCGCGCCCGGTGGAACGCCCGGCGGCTGACACGTTCCATTGATGCAGCTCGCGGGCGCCGTGCACGTGGGTCCGCTCAGCGGGCCCGGCACCTTCGTGTTCGTACGCACCGTCTGCGGATACACGACGCAGCGCGACTCGAGGTTGATGCGCAAAAGCGCCGTTTTTCCCGCGATGAAATCGGTCGACGCGAATCTGCGAATGAGCGGGTTCGGTGACGCCGGATCGCCGATGGCGTCGACCTCGACCTCCACTCTCGCCTTTTCATTTCCTGCCGCGAAGATCGTCTTCTCCCAGGGCTGCGGAAATCCGACCTTCGATCCGTGCGGCGGCGTCACGGTCTCGTCGTCCACGATCGCGCCTCCCACTTTGATCACGATGTGGAGCGCCGACACGATGCCGCCCATCGGATCGGACTGCACGCCGACGACGAGCTTCGTGTCGTCCTTCTTCTTGCAGCCCGCGACTTGCGCGGCGAAGAGAAGCGCGATCGCGCAGGCGAGCTTTCGGCGAGTCATCGTTGGCCAACCATGTCAGAGGAGTCGTGGTGTCGGAGGCGACGCCGCCGGCGAGCGTAGCGCCGTTCGAGGTTTTCCGGGGAGTCGTGCGGATCGACGAAAGATGCGGCGTGGATCGGAATCTGCAGAACACGCGCCAAATGAGAACGCGATTGGCTTTGGGCGCGCTTGCCGGATTTGCGTTGACGTTCGTTGCGCTTCCCGAGCGCGATGCATCGGCCTGCGGTGGTTGCTTTCAC
>JAICXU010000699.1 GCA_025934595.1 Polyangiaceae bacterium
CGATCGATTTGAATCGCATCGCCGGCGAGGTGATGGTGAACGGCACCGGAGTTCTCGCGCGCTCGGTGCTCGGCTACGGCCTCCTCGCCGACACATGGACGAAAGAGCGCGTGTTCGAAGAGGGCGATCATCGCGCCGATCGCTACACGAAGGGCGACCTCGAAAGGCGCATCGAGCAGCTCGGCCTCCTTCGGTACTTGGTGAAAGGCGACGTGAAGACGCTGCGCGGAGCGGCGGTGCGTTTCGTCTTGTCGAACAGCTTGGTTTCGAGCGCGATCCTGGGTCCGAAGAACGCGACGCAGATGGCCGAGCTCGTGCGCGAGACGGGCGCGGGCCCGATTTATTTGCCGGACGCGGATCTCGCCGTGCTGCCTCGCAAGCTCATTCGCGCGGGGATTTTGGTGTGAGCCTCGGCGACGTGAAAGCAAGCGCGTGCTGAGCGAGCGCGAAATTCGAGACGCGACGCTCGTCGTGCTCGAGATGGCCGAGCGCGCGAGCGAGATCGTGCGCGAGGTCTACGCGACGAACTTCGCGGTCGACTACAAGTCCGCCGCTGATCCCGTCACCGAGGCCGATCGGCGCGCGAACGTGATTCTGTGCGAAGGCCTCGCCGCGCATTTTCCCGGCGTGCCCGTCGTCGCGGAAGAAAGCGATCCTTCGGCGTATGCGAAATGGCACGACGCCACCGCCGCGTGGTTCGTCGACCCGCTCGACGGCACGCGTGATTTCGTCGAGAAAAATGGGCAGTTTGCGGTGATGGTGGGGCTCGCGGAGAACGGCAAAGCCACGCTCGGCGTCGTCGTCTTGCCCGCGATGGGCCGGCGCTTCGTCGGATCGTCCGAGCACGGCTCGTTCGAGATCGCGCTCGACGGCTCTCGGAAAAAAATACATGTATCTTCCACACAATCGATGAAGAGCGCCGAGATGGTCGTCTCGCGCTCACGTCCTTCGAAGCATCTCGAGGCGGTCGCCGATGCGCTCGGCCTCACGCGCGCGCGGATCGGGAGCGCCGGCCTCAAAGGCATCAAAGTCGCGTGCGCCGAAGCCGACGTCTATGCGCACGTCGAGCAAGCGGGATATTTGTGGGACGGCTGCGCGCCCGAGGCCATCGTCCGCGGCGCCGGCGGAACCGTCACCGACGCGAAGGGCCACGCCATCGACTATCGCTCGCCCGTCCTCGCGAACGAAAACGGCATGGTGATGTCGAACGGAGCCCTGCACGCGCGCGTGATCGAATCGATCGCGGCCCATCGCAGGTGATCGAATCGATACGCCGGGATGGGACGAGCGTCCTGATCGATCTATGATCGGCGTCGCATGAGCGAGCGCGCCGACATCGTCGTGATTGGCGGCGGCATCATGGGCCTCGCCATCGCGTACAATCTCGCGAAGCTCGGGGCCGGGGACATCGTCGTCGTCGATCGAAATTATTTGTGCGGCGGTGCGTCCGGACGAAACGGCGGCGGCGTGCGCGCGCAGTGGTCGAGCGAAGCGAACGTCCGCTTGATGCAAGAGTCCATCAAGATGTGCCGCGAGTTCGCGCGCGAGATGAAGATCAACGTCTGGTTTCGCCAGGGCGGCTACCTCTTTCTCACGCGCGACGAAGAGAAGCGGCGCGCGCTCGAGAAAAGCGTGAAGGTGCAGAACGAGTGCGGGCTCGCGACGCGCATGCTCACGCCGAAAGAAGCGCAGAAAATCGTTCCGGAGCTCGACGTCGGGTCCGGAACGAGCGCGATCACGGCCGCGAGCTTCAACGCGGACGACGGCGTCGTCTTTCCATGGCCGTTCGTATGGGGATTCGCGCGCGCGGCGGAGAAGCTCGGCGTGCGCGTCCTCACGTTCACCGACGTCGTCGGATTCGAGACGAAGGGAAAAGCGATCACGGGCGTGGTCGTGAAGAAGACCGCGACCAAGACCGCAACCGAGACCGCGACCCTGGGAAAGACCGAGACACGCACGATTCGCACGTCGAGGGTCGTCAATGCAGCGGGCGCTTGGTCACCCGAAATTGCGCGGATGCTCGGCGTCGAGCTGCCCAATACGCCGCATCGTCATGAGATTTGCTCCACCGAGCCGCTCAAGCCTTGGCTCGGTCCGCTCGTCGCCGATCTCACCGATGGCCTTTATTTCAGCCAATCCACGCGCGGCGAGATCGTCGGCGGCATCGGACAAGAACGCGTGCCGCACGGGATCGATCAAAATTCGAGCTTCGCGTTTCTCGGCATCTACGCGCGGTCGCTCACGCGCGCCTGTCCCGTGCTCGGCAACGTGAAGGTGCTTCGGCAGTGGGCGGGCTGTTACGACATCACGCCGGACGCGAACCCCATCGTCGGTCCCGTCGACGACGTCGCGCATTTCTATCAAGCGAGCGGCTTCATGGGCCACGGCTTCATGATGGCTCCCGTCGTCGGCAAGCTCATCGCGCAGTACATCGTAGAGGAGACGCCGCTGCCGATGTTCGAGCGCTGGAATCTCCGCCGCTTCAAAGAGGGCAAGCTCCTCAGCGAGGCGATGATCATCGGCTGATGCCGCGGGCCAGGTCGAGACGCTCGAAATCACGCATTTCGACGGCAAAAGCCTTTGACCATTTGTGCCCCACCCACGATTCGCGGTAGCGTCCGGACCGCGTAGTGGCAGCGCGGAGGATCGCTCATGAGGAAGCTCGGGTCGTCGGAAGTCAAAGCTGGACGCGTGTCGGGTTTGCGCGCCAGCGGTCGTTTCGGATTGCTTGCAGCATGCATGGTTCAGGGGGTGGTGCCGGTCGGGCTCGCGGTCACGTTGACGACCTCGCTCGTGGCATGCGCCGACGAGAATGATCCGAAGACGTGGGTGAAACGCCTCGACGATCCCGCGCAGCGCGCAGGCGCCATCAAG
>JAICXU010000220.1 GCA_025934595.1 Polyangiaceae bacterium
CGCCGATCGCGTTCGCCGCCGCCCTCGAAGGCGACTACGACACGATCCTCGCTGCCGCAAAACAAGCGGGCCTCGAAGGTCTGGTCGCGAAGAAAAAGAAGAGCCCGTACGTGAGCGGCCCGAACGCGTCGTGGCTCAAAATCAAATTCGAGATGCGGCAGGAAGCGGTGATCATCGGCTACGCGCCTCTCGATGGCTCACGCGCGATGGGGTCGCTCGTGGTCGCGACGTGGGACGACGAGCGCAACGCCTTCGTCTATGCCGGACGCGTCGGCACGGGTTTCGACGACAAGGCTCGGCGCGATTACGCGCAGCTGCTCGACCTCACGAAGATCGATGCCTCACCCGCGGAGGACACGCCGAAATCCCCCGACGTGATTTGGTGCGAGCCCACCGTCGTCGTGGAGGTCGCGTTCACGGAGTGGACACGCGAAAAACATTTTCGTCATCCGCGTTACCTCGGCCTCCGCGAGGACAAAGGCCCGAAGGAAACGTTGCGCGAAGATCGAAAACGGCCGCGTCCCGACGCCGCCGAAATTCTGGAGAAGCCGGCGATCCCGGTCGCGAAAGTGGCGCTGTCGAACCCCGCCAAGATTTTGTATCCCGCCGACAAAATCGACAAACGCGAAATCTACGAGTATTTCCAGGCGATTTCGCCGTTCATGCTTCCGCATTTGCGCGGCCGCCCCATCAACATGCAGCGGTGGCCGAACGGAATTCACGAGCCCGAATGGTTTCAGCATCAAGCGCCGCCGAAGCTCCCGGCGTTCGTGCGCACGATCAAATTCGACAAGAGCGAGCGCGCGCTCGTCGAAAAGGGCAAAGGTCATGTCGAGCGCATCGTCGTCGACAATCTCGAGACGCTGCTTTATCTGGCGAACCTCGCTGCGCTCACGGTCCACGCGTGGGCAGCGCACGCGCCGCCCGAAGCAAGCGATGCGGAGGTCGCCGGCGCGCTCGCTCTCGCCGATTACGCCGTCATCGATCTCGATCCGGGCGACGCGACGACGAAAAAGGATCTCATCCAAGTCGCGCACGCCGTGAAGGCGCTGGCCGATGCGCTCGCCATGCCGAGCTGCGTGAAGACGAGCGGCAAGCGCGGCTTGCACATCTTGATTCCCGTTCGACGCGGGCACACGCACGAAGAAGTCGTGCGCTTCAGCGAGCACGTCGCGCGCGCGGTGTCGAAGGTGCTGCCGAAGATCGCGACCGTCGAGCGGATGAAAGACAGACGCGGTGGCAAGCTCTATGTGGACTACGGACAGAACGGATACGGCCGCACGATCGTTGCACCCTACACACTTCGTGCGATCGACGGCGCGCCCGTGGCGATGCCCGTCTCGTGGGACGAGGTCGACGAGTCGCTCGATCCGCTCGCGTTCAACTTGCGCACGGCGGTAGATCGCGCGGAAAAACTAGGCGATTTGCTCGCGCCGATGCTGCAAGGCGGCGCCGCGCTGCCGACGCTCTGATCGGCAGCGGACGCCCGCACTTTTGCCCGCGAACGCGTCGCGCACGCGAAGCCGTCAGGACGTGAAGAATTTTTCTTCGACGACCTTTCCGTTCTTCACCCTGTAAAGGCCGACCTCCGTCATGTGGACGCGCGACTTGCCCTTCGGCGTCATTTCCATTTCGAAACGAACTGCGAACTCGTCGCCGTTGACGAAAGGACCTTCGACTTTGACGTCGTGGACTTGATGATTCTCGCTGAACCACTTCCCTTTTGCGTCGACCGCTTTGCGGCCTTGGATGCGTTGGATGTCCGCGGGTGCGCCGGGAGGCTCGATGCTCACGACGTCGTCCGACCAAAACTTTTGCCCGGCCTGCTCGAATTTCCCCGCGGTGCAAAGCTGCGTGAACTCTTTTGCGATCTGTTCGGTGTTGTTCATGGCTGACCTCCGTTCGAGATTTGCTGCGAGAACGATCGGTCTACCGAGGATGCGCGAAGACGACAATCACGAAGGCGCATGAGCCGCGAGGTCGAGCCGGCTTTCGCGCAAGTAACGAGCGGCCAGGTGATCCATATCGCTGTCACCCGGGTGAAACTCGCGCTTCACGTAGGATTTCAGCGCGCGCCAGAGCGGCAAACGTTTTCGAATCCGCGCGCTCGTGCGCATCATGTCGCGACGAATTTTTCCGCGCGGCAGGTCCTTCTCTTGAAGAAGGAGAGACGCGGTCGCGGCGCTCCAAAATCCCGCCAGGCACATGCTGCCGAGGACGAGCCCGGCCATGCGCCACGCGTAGCTCGCATCGATCTCGCGGAGCACGTCGAACGCGACCGAGCGATGCTCGATTTCTTCCGCGGCATGCCACGAGAGCAGCGCGCGCATGCGGGGATCTGCATTGTCGAGGAGATCGGTCCCGAGCGCATGCTCCGCGAGGATCGCGGTGTAATGCTCGAGCGCCACCGTCGTCGCCAGCGACAGCTTACGCGGCGCGATCTTCTCGATGACGCCGTAGCCGAGCCACTCGTAGAATTTCAGAAATCCCTCGATGCGATATCCCTGCTCTTCGAGCAGCGCAAAGGCGCGCTCGTGCTCCTTCGCGTGCCTGCCTTCTTGGCCGAAGAAGCCCTTCACGCGCGCGTGAAGAAGCGGATCGCTCACGTCTTTCATGTAGTGACGCACGGCGCGCACGAAGAACCGTTCGCCCGCCGGAAACAAAATGCACACGCCGTTCACGGAGTGCGTGAGGAACACGTTTCCGCCCATCCAATGTCGCGCGATGGGGGTTTGCAGATCGACGCCAGGAGAACGCGGCACGGGAACGACGTTCATGATTTCGATTTAGCTTCTATTGAACAAAAGTCAATAAGCGATAGGATGGGAAAAATGGCTGCCGCGAGCGCAAAGCGAGCCCAGGCGCAACATGAGCGCATTCGCCTCGAGACGGACGAGCGACGTGCGCAGCTCGTCGAGCTCGCGCTCGCGATCTTCAGCAAGCATCCGTACGACGAGGTGTCGATCGACGATTTCGCGCGCCGCGCGAAGATCTCGAAAGGTCTCGTCTATCACTACTTCCCGACGAAACGGCACCTCTACGTCGCGGGCCTCCGCGAAGCCGCACGCCAGCTCCTCGCAGCGATAGAGCCACGCACGCATCCTGCTCGCGCCGGCGAAATTTCGATCGAGCGTCTGCGCGAAGCGGGTCTGACGGAGATCCGAATCGCGCTCGACGCCTACTTCGATTTCGTGGCAGCACGCGGGCCAGCGTTCGTCGCGCTCATGCGCGGAGGCATCGGGTCCGACACCGAAATCGCGCGCGTCGTCGAGGACACGCGACTCAAGCTGATGAAGCGCATCTTGCAACAAGCGCCGGCCGCGCTCGATCGGCCGATCGTGCGCGCCGCTCTTCGCGGCTGGATCGGCTTCGTCGAATCGGCGTCGATCCGGTGGCTCGAGAAGAAGGACACCTCGCGTGAAGATGTCGTGCGCGTGTGCGTCGACGTCTTCTTCGCGTCGGTCGTCGCCGCGCTCGCGCGCTGACCATCCGCGTCGAGAGGCGGAGCGCGCAGACTGGGCGCGTCAGCCCTTCGCGATCATCTCTTGCAGCTTGAGCGCGAGCCCCGGCGCCGCTGCCGCTTCGTGCTTCACGAACACGAACACTTCTTTCCATGGTTGCGCGGCGATTCGCTTCGCCCACGCTTCGAGCTCGGAGTCTGCGTATTCCGATTTTCGGAGACGCAAATATCCCCAATCCGCCGTCGAGACGAGAGGCAGGCTCAAGTCGTCCGGCGCGACTGCCTCGTCGCTCTCGGCCAGACAGAGCGCGACTTTTTTCTTCGCGAGCGCCTCGCGCACCTCGTCGCAATCCCATTCTGGATTGCGAAACTCGAACGTGACGCGCACGTCCTCGGGCACGTGAGCCAGCGCGTCGTTCAAACGCGGCATGTCTTTCTTCATGTTCGGCGGCAGCCCGAAAATCACCGGCCCGAGACGCTTGCCGAGCGCGCGCAGATTGTCCATGAGGGCGTCGATCGCCTCACCAGCGCCTTTGAGCCGCGCTTGATGCGTGATGCGACCCGGCACCTTCATCGCGAAGAGGAATTCTTCCGGCACTTGCGGCGCCCACGCTTGCAGCATGCCTTTCGACGGAAAGCGATAGAACGTGCTGTTGATCTCCACGACCGGCAATTTCTTCGCGTAAAACGCGAGAAATTCGCTGTCGGAGATTTCCGCCGGATAAAAATCCGGTTGCCACTCTTTGTATCCGAAGCCGCTCGTGCCGACGAAGACCTTCATCTTCCCCTCGCCTCAATTTTCTTTTCGCTCGAGCGTGACGAACGTCACGCCGGGTGTCTCGCCAGCTCTTCGCTCGGTTTCTTTCCATTCGCTACGGTCGAAATCGGGAAAGAACGCGTCGCCTTCCGGCTCTTGATCGATTTCGGTGATGTAGAGCTTCGTCGCGAACGGCAATGCGGCGCGATAGATTTCTCCGCCGCCGATGACGAACGGCTCGGCGTCCGTCTCGCGTGCTCGTGCGAGCGCTTCGTCGATCGATCCGGTGACCTCGGCGCCGTCGATCGCGGTGGCTGATCGGCTCACGACGATGTTGCGGCGATTCGGAAGCGGCTTGCCCGTCGAGTCGAACGTCTTTTTTCCCATCACGATCGCGTGCCCGGTGGTCATCGATTTGAAAAACTTCAAATCCTCCGACACGTGCCACGGCAGCTTGCCGTGATTGCCGATCACCTTGTTTTTGGCCACCGCCGCGATCATTGAGAGCGGCTTCCGCGCGAGCATGCTCATACGGACACCTCCGCTTTGATGTGGGGAAGCGGATCGTAGCCTTCGATTCGAATGTCTTCGATCTCGAACGCGAAGAGATCTTTCACGTTCGGGTCGAGCACGAGCTTCGGCAAAGGTCGGGGCGTCCGCGTGAGCTGCTCGCGCGCCTGATCGAGGTGATTCTTGTAGAGGTGCGCGTCACCGAGCGTGTGCACGAAATCGCCGACCTTCAAATTCGAGACGTGCGCGATCATGTGCGTGAGGAGCGCGTAGCTCGCGATGTTGAAAGGCACGCCCAAAAATACGTCGCCGCTCCTTTGATAGAGCTGGCACGAGAGCTCGCCGTCTTGCACGTAAAATTGGAAGAGCGTGTGACACGGCGGAAGCGCGACCTCCTCTGCCTCTTTCGGATTCCAACCCGTGACGATGAGCCGGCGGCTCGCGGGATTTTCGCGGATCGTGGAGAGCACGCGCTTGATCTGATCGACGCCGTCGGTCGCGTACGAGCCGTCTTCCTTTTTCGTCGCGCCGAAGTTCCGCCACTGATGTCCGTAGACGGGACCGAGATCGCCTTCGTTTCGGCCGAATCGTGCGCACTGCTCGGCGGTGGCCCACTCGTTCCAGATGCGAACGCCGCGATCTTGGAGCGGCTTCACGTTCGTCGAGCCGCTCAAAAACCAAAGCAGCTCCTCGAAGATCGATTTCGTGTGCAGCTTCTTCGTCGTCAGCAGCGGAAATCCGCGGCGGAGATCGAACCGCATTTGATGCCCGAAAATCCCGCGCGTCCCCGTGCCGGTGCGATCTGGGCGATCGCGCCCTTCATCGAGAATTCGGCGCAAGAGATCGAGATAGGCTTGCACGCGAAAGTCGTATCACTTTTTGGCGGCGGCGGGCGGCCACGCGGTCAGTTGCGCCATCAGGTGCGCGATCGTCTGTCCGTTCATGGGACCGCCCAGCTCGATGGCCACGCGATCCAAATCGCGCATCAGGGCGTCGCATGTCGCGTAGCGGGCATCCGGATCACGCGCGAGCGCGCGCTCGAGAATTTGCCAGAGCGCCGGGGGAAACGCGCGATCGAGCAAACGCGGGTCGGGCACGTCGCACAGCTGGATCGCGCGCACCGTGTCGAGATCGTTGTCTTGTCGAAAGAGCCGCCGGAGCATCGCGAGCTCCCAAAGCGTCGTGCCGAGCGCAAACACGTCGGCGCGGCGATCGGGCGGATGACCGTCGACTTGCTCCGGCGAAAGATACGCGACCTTTCCTTTGACGATGCCCGTGTCGGTGCGCGTCAGGCGCTTCTCGGAGCGCGCGAGACCGAAATCGATGATTTTGATGCGACCGTCGAACGTGAGAAAAATGTTCGAGGGGTTCACGTCGCGATGCACCAC
>JAICXU010000435.1 GCA_025934595.1 Polyangiaceae bacterium
ATCTCGAGCTCACGATCTTCGCGTCGATCATCGCCTCGGCGCCGATCATTTTCTATCAGCTCTGGGCCTTCATCAGCCCCGGGCTCTATCAAAAGGAAAAGAAGTTCGTCATCCCGTTCGTCTTCTTTTCGACGGCCCTCTTCGTCAGCGGCGTGATGTTCGCGTACTACGTCGCGTTTCCTTTCACGTTCAATTATTTCTTCTCGCTTCTCGGCACCGTCGACGCGACGGGCACGGTGCTCACGCAGCGCCCGACCCTGGAATTTTACCTGGATTTCGTCACGCGATTCTTGATCGCGTTCGGGTTCGTGTTCGAGCTTCCGCTCTTCATCTCGTTCTTGGCCATCGCCGGGATCGTCACGCCACGGCAGCTGCTCAAGTTCGGACGCTGGGCGATCTTGCTCTCGTTCATCGTCGGCGCGATCGCGACGCCGGGCCCCGAGGTCACGAGCCAGCTCGCCGTGTCGGGCGCGCTCGTCGCGCTCTACTTCCTCTCGATCGCGGTCGCCTTCGTCGTCGCGCCGAGAAAGAAGAAAGATCCGGACGACGAAGTCGAGCCCGAGTGACGGACGAAAAAACGACGCGTCAGCGGACGCCGTCGGGGACGGGCACGGGCAAGCGCCGCGCATCCATCCAGAGGCCTTCGAGATCGTAGAGGCCGCGCGCCTGATCTTGGAACACGTGCACGACGACGTCGCCGTAATCCATCAAGACCCAATTCGCGTGCGGCATGCCTTCGACCGAGAGCGGACGCTTGTTCTTTTTCTTGAGCGCCTCTTCGATGCCTTGGGTGAGCGCGGAGACTTGTCGGTCGCTGCGACCCGTCATGAGCACGAGAAAATCCGCGTAGTCGACCTTGCCGGCGACATCGAGGATCTCGAGACCCACGGCTTTCTTCTCCATCGCGGCGACGGCGATCCACGTCGCGAGCTCGCGCGCCTCGTCGCTCGCCACGCTCGGTGAATCGTTCGCCCGCGCGACCTTTTTCGGCGCCGATACGCGACGCGCGCCCACGTCGGCGCCGGCGCGCACGACATCACGCTGCCCGCCGTGCGATGAACGAATGCGCGGGCCGCGCGATTTTTTCGGCCCCGAGGATGCTCCGCCGTTTTCCCGTTTCTTCGCCATGTTCTCCGAGATGCCTAGCGCGATGAGCGCGCGTCCTGATAGCGCGCAGGCTTGCGCGGGTCCTGATAGCGCGCAGGCTTGCGCGGGTCCTGATAGCGCGCAGGCTTGCGCGCGTCCAGAATGTCTATCCTCGAATTTGCCCGTCGCCCAGCACGACCCACTTCATGGTGGTGAGCGCCTCGAGGCCCATCGGTCCCCGCCAATGCAAGCGTGAGGTCGCGATGCCGATTTCGGCGCCGAGCCCGAATTGTCCGCCGTCGTGAAATCGCGTCGAAGCGTTGACGGTGACGCAAGCCGCGTCGACCTCTCGCCGCCACCGTTCGGCATGCGCGGAATTCGGCGTGCAGATCGCTTCCGTGTGACCGCTGCCGAAGCGCGCGACGTGCGCGAGCGCCTCGCCGATATCGGCGACGACCCGCACCGCCAAAATGCGATCGAGATATTCCTTGCCCCAATCGTCCTCGGTCGCGGGCTTCGCATTCGGCAGGATTTCCCGTGTTTTCTCGCAACCACGGATCTCGCATCCCGCTTCCGTGAGCGCGCGTCCGATCGGCTCGAGCAGGCGTTTTGCGTCGGGCTCGGCGACGAGCAAACACTCGAGCGCATTGCAGGCGGACGGGCGCGCGAGCTTGCCGTCGAGCGTGAGCTTCTTCGCCGTCTCGACGTCGGCGCCGACGTCGACGAACATGTGACACACGCCTTTGTAGTGCTGCACGACGGGCACGCGTGCTTGCTCGGTGACGGCGCGGATCAAGCCTTCGCCGCCGCGCGGAATCACGAGGTCGACGGTCTCGGTTTGCTGCACGAGCACGCGCACCGCGTCGCGATCCGCGAACGGCACGAGCTGCACCGCGTCGCGCGGAAGATGCGTGGACTCCAGCGCCTCGGTGACGACGCGCGCGATCGCCGCGTTCGATGCGCTCGCCTCGGTGCCTCCGCGAAGAACGACCGCGTTTCCGGCTTTGAGACAGAGCGCGCTCGCCTCCGCGGTGACGTTCGGGCGCGCTTCGTACACCATCGCGATGACGCCGATCGGAACGCGCACGCGCGCGACCTCGATGCCCGACGGGCGCTTGGTCTTCGTGATCGTCTCGCCGACCGGATCGGTCAAGTCGGCGATCTCGAGGACCGCTTTCGCCATCGCTTCGATGCGGCGGTCGTCGAGCGCCAGGCGATCGAGAAACGCCGGCGACGTTCCCCGTGACTCCGCGCGCGCCATGTCACGCGCGTTCGCGGCGAGGATGTCCGCCTTCGAGTCGACGAGGCGTTTCGCGAGCGCGCGCAGCGCTTCGTCTTTCGCCGCGCGATCGACCGGAGCGAGCTTGCGCGCGGCTACGCGTGCGCGTGCGCAAATGGCGGCAATTTCAGCGTCGATCATGTGACCCCAGCGCGCAAAGCGCGCGTCTAGCCCAGATCTATCACACGCGCGGATTTCGACACGGGCGCGAGCGCGGCCCACGCGAGCGCGCCGAGAAGGGCCTGCCGCACGAGCATCGTGACGAGCCCCATGGGCTCCTGGTGCATGATCGACTCGTAGTACGCGCGCATGTAGATCTGCGTGACGACGAGCGCGGCCAAGAACACGAAAATGCTTTTTTTCCCCGATGGAAATGGGATCGCGAGCACGAGAGGCAACGCCCACGTGAAGTATTGCGGCGAGAGGACCTTGCTGAAAATCCAGAGGAGAACGAGAGCCCCGAGAAGCACGCGAGCCATCCGATCGACGCGCGCGAGCGGAGCCTCGTCATCGGATTTCGAAGCCCGGAACGCGAGGAGCGCTACGAGCGCAATCGCGATCAAGGTGAGCGGCGTGCACAGCTTCGCGAGCCCGAGCGCCGTGCCGCCCGTCAAGTTCGCGGAGCCGAACGACTCCGACGATCCCACGGCGGCGCCCGAAAGCCATCGCAACGTGCCGAGGAGCGTCGCGAACGTGGTCTCGACCTGCAGCCCGCGCGCCGCGTGATACGAGAGCATGGCCGACAGCGCGCCTGGCGCGAGAAAAATGGGACCGAGGCCGATCGCGATCGCGAGGAGCGCGCCCACGGTTGCGCGCGCCCACGCTTTCGCATCGCGCCACGATTTCGGATCGGCGGCGAGCAAGACGGGAAGCGCGACGGCGGGAAGAAGCTTCACGGCAAAGACGGCGCCCCCGGCGACGCCGAGCAAAAATGGTTTTTTTCTCACCGCCGCGAAGAACGCGAGCGCCAAAAAAAATGCCGCGACGGCATCGAGACGCTGGATGACGAGCGAGCCTTCCGCGACCGCGAGCGCAGCGGCGAGCCATGCGCGCTTCGACAGATTTTCTTCCGGCTCCCCCTCGCCTCGCAACGCGAGAAACACGAGCGCGAAGGCGCCTGCGAGAAAGAGGCCCATCACGCCGCCGAAAATCTTGGCGTAGATGGCGAACGAATTCGTGAAGAGACGCGGAAAGACGATCAGCGGCACCGCGATCGGCGGATATTCGAGCGGAATTTCTGTGTATGGTGCATGTAATTTTCCGTCCGCAGGTGGAAGCTCGCGATCGAAGGGCGGCGGCACCTCACCGCGCGTCGTGCGCATGAAATCGCGATCGACCTCGCGACCTAGCATCGCGCCCGACATCTCGAAGTACATCTGCTCGTCGATGGCGCGGTGATAGAGGAACGCGAACGGGTACCACGCGGCGAGAGCGACGTGCGCGGACGGTGCCGATTTGATCTCGGCGAGCATGTCGAGGAACCGCGCGCGCGGCACGCCTTGATTCAGCCAGAAAAGCGTCGCGAAGAGGACGGGGCCGAGGAGCTTCGCCCAGCGTTTCGCGCGCGCATCCAGCACGCGCGGACACTACCTCGACGCGCGACAGGCCTGCGCGCTATTTCAGATCAAAATCCGATGGCGACTTGCGCGCCGACGAGCGCGTAGCCGCGCAGATTGTCGACCTCGCGATCTTCGGGTCCGGCCAGCACGCCGGTGACTCCCGCGCCGAGCCTCACGTCCGCGTCGGTGAGGCCGAGCGAATATTCGACGCCGAGCCGCGCGATGCCGATGCCCGCGTTGCCGCCGCCTTGCGCATTCGCGACGTGCGCGAGCCCGAAGCCGACGCCGAACACGGGATGCA
>JAICXU010000437.1 GCA_025934595.1 Polyangiaceae bacterium
CACCGACAACGTGCCGGTCGGTCCGCCGACGTCGAAGTTCGGCAACAACCTCGAGCTATCGACCGCACGCGCGCTCACGGTCGCGCAATTTTTGATCGAGCAAGGCATCAATCCGGCGAAGCTGTCGGCCGCGGGCTACAGCGAATATCAACCGATCGCGAGCAACGCGCACGAAGCAGGACGCGCGGAGAATCGCCGCATCGAGATCGTGCTGCTTCCGAACTTGAGCGAGCTGCCGCCCGCCCCTGATCTCGACGGCGGCACGGCGACGACGACCGACGCCGGAAAATAAGTGGAGCGCCGCCGGGTGAGCGTGTCGTTCGTGTGACGGCTCGCGAGCGTGACGCGAGTCAGTGCCCGTACATGTGCAACGACGCGTAGATCATTCGAAGGAACCAGACCGCCCAAATCAGGATGTCGAACAGTCCGAGGTAGTAGGCGGCTTGCGCAACGCCCATCCCGTCCATGCCCGGATTCTGGGCGATGGTCGACTTCGCGGCGTGCGCCTTCTGCATGGCGAGGAAGCCCAAGATGAAACCAAAACAAAAGATCCCCCCGACCGCATAGATGAGCGCGGTCGTCGCGTCGGACGATCCTTGCGTGGCGCCCGCCGGAGGAAGACCGTACGGCGCGGGGCTCAAACCGCCCGGCGCATACGGATTCGCGCTCGACGCGTCGAACGGCGTGCCCGGATTGTATGCGCTCGGCTGGAACGGCGGCTGCTGCGCACCGAAGCCCTGTTGTCGCTGTTGCAGCTGCTGCTGCTGTTGCATCTGGATCGCGGCTTGGTCGTAAGCCATTCCTTGCGCGACCGCGGCGGCATCGGGAACGAACGATGCGCCGCATTGACGACACGCCAGATCGGTGTCGCCGACCGGCCCCCCGCACTTCGGACACCCCATGCGTAAACGAAGATACGCGCACTTCCGACGGCCCGGGAAGCGCAATCGCTGCGCCTTCCGGAACCCGAGATCAGCTCACACGCGCGAGAACGAACATCGCGATCGCGACGCCGCCCACCATCAGGCGCACCGCTTCCAAATACGGTGCCCATGCTCTGTGCTCGAGCAAACCCGACAGCGACGCGAGCGCGACGACGATCGATGCGCACGTGAAGTAGAGCACCGGCTTTGCCATGCTCTCGGTGAACGCCATCACGAAGAACGTCGCGACCAGCACGAGCACGTAATGCGCGAGCACGTACCTCTTCGTGAGCTTCGATGCGTACACGGAGAACTTCGAATAGGTCTCGCGCGAGAGATCACGCGGCGCTGCATGCACGTAGGCCTTCGGCTTCCATGCGGGTGAGGCGAAGATCGCGCCGAGCTTCTCCACGCCTTTCGACAATTTCCAGAGCTCCGCCATGTCGCCGAAATAATGAATCTGCGCCCAGATCGGATTGAAGCTGCCGAGCGGCTTCGTGAGGCCGTAGACGCACGGCGCGTTCTCGTCCTCGAAGGTGCCGAAGAGGCGATCCCATACGATGAGAGTCGCCGCGTAGTTCTTGTCGAGATACTGCGGATTGATCGCGTGATGCACGCGATGGTGATGCGGCAGGTTGAAGAGCGCGCCGAGCGGTCCGCCGATCTTCGGCACGAGCTCGGTGTGGATCCAGAATTGATAAAGAGTCGAAAGCGCGTAGACGGTCGCGAAGACGAGCGGCGGCACGCCGAGGAGCGCGAGCGGAATGTGGAACGGCAAGATTGTCCAGCTCGTGAGCACGGCTTGGCGAAGCGCGACGGCGAGGTTGTAGTCCTCGCTCTGATGATGGACCACGTGCGCGGCCCACAAGAAATTCACCTCGTGGCTCGCGCGATGCCACCAGTAGTAGACGAAGTCGACGACGACGAATGCGACGAGCCACTGCATCCATGGCTTCGGGATGGTGAGGAGGCGATGGCTGTAGACGAGCGTGTAGATCGCGAGGAGCGTGGCGCCGAGGAGCGCAGCCTCGATCTGCGAGGCGACGCCGCACGAGAGGTCGGTGATGGAATCGACGAAACGATAGACCGACACCTTCTTCTTTCTCGCGTAGAGCATCTCGCCGGCGATGAGCACGAAGAAAAACGGGACGGCGATCGCGATCGGGTTCACCACAACACAACCATTCTAGCGCGGAAAACGGCCTTTTTTAGGGGGTTCCATGGAGAGAAACTCATGGTAGGGTCCGGCCAGAATTCACGGAGGGAACACCCATGCGTACGTCCATCGGCTTCATCGCAATCGCAGTCACCGGCCTCGGTATTTCCGCTCTCATGGCCTGCGGGGGCGACAGTCCGCCGCCCGCCGCGCCGACGACGACGAGCGCACAGACCGCCGCGCCTCCGGCCGTCAAGCCGCCCGCAGAAACCGCGAGCGCCGCTCCCGCCGCACCGGCCACGCCGCCCGCACCGACCGCCGCGTTCCATCTCGCCGGATTCCAGACGCCCGAGAGCGTCCTTTGGGACGACGCTGCAGATCGCTACTTGGTGTCCAACATCAACGGCAAACCCGACGCGGCCGACAACAACGGATACATCTCCGACGTCTCGCCCGACGGCAAGCTCACGACCGAAAAATGGATCGAGGGCGGCAAGAACAAAGTCACGCTCAACGCGCCGAAAGGCACCGGCATCTCGAACGGCGTCCTCTATGTCGCCGACCTCGACAACGTGCGCATGTTCGACGTGAAGACCGGCGCGCCCAAAGGCAACGTCAAAGTCCCCGGCGCGACCTTCTTGAACGACATCGCGATCGGCGCGGACGGCAAAGTGTTCGTGAGCGACACCGGCATCAAGTTCACCGACAAGGGACCGGCGCCGACCGGCACCGACGCAGTATGGGTGATCGAAAAAGGCAAAGCGAAGCCCGTCGCGAAGACGAAAGAGCTCCATGGACCGAACGGCGTGCTCGCTGCCGCTGACGGCGTGTGGACGGTCAGCTTCGGCGCACCCGAGCTCTATCGCCTCGATGCGAAAGGTGCGAAGCAAGACGTGACGAAGCTTCCGAAGGGCATGCTCGACGGCATCGTGCAGCTCGGCGACGGCTCGCTCCTCATCTCGAGCTGGGAAGACAGCGGCGTCTATCGCGGCAAGCCGAACGGCGAGTTCACCGAGGCCTACGCGAATCTGAAGGCGCCCGCCGACATCGGCCTCGACAAGAAGCGCAATCGCATGCTCGTTCCGCTGTTCCAGGACAACGCGAT
Organism: Polyangiaceae bacterium; assembly: GCA_025934595.1. GTDB lineage: Bacteria > Myxococcota_A > Polyangia > Polyangiales > Polyangiaceae > JAICXU01. The sequence continues at coordinate 3,185 of JAICXU010000437.1, forward strand.
CGAAGCGTGGGACGTGAAGTGAAAAGACAGACCTCGATCCAAGACCTGGACCTAGCGACGTAGGAAAAAATTTAGAAGAAGGTCTCCCCACCCGTCGCCGCTTCGCGGCGCCGACCTCCCCCTGGTTCGACACGGATTGCTTCGCAACCGTGCGGTCGCCGCCGTCGCTTGCGCGAAGGCAGGCTCAGGGGGAGGTTTCTTTCTTTAAGCGCTTAAATACGGGCAAAAGTTGGCCGAGCGCATTTCACGGAAGCATCATCGACCGATGAAAACCGAACGACGCCATGAACGCAGCGCGCGTGCCGAGGAAGCGATCGAGCTCTTTCTGACGGCGAAGAAGAAAAATCTCTCGCTCCGCGCGCTCACGGTCGGAACTCTCGACGGCGATCTTCTCTTCGGCGTCGGCAACGATCTCGAGAGCGTCGCGATGCGTGGCGCCAAGGTGGACCGCGGCGAGATGTTCGACGAAGAAATCGCCACGTGGCGCACCTCGGTCGGGAACACGAGCCTCGTGATGACGTCGTGGGGCGGCAAGCTCGCGCCGGACATGGCGGACGGCGTGAAACGCATCTTGAAAGTCGCCTAGCTCTCTCTTGTCGCATCCGCGAGAGGCGTTACGCTCTCGCGATGCGTTATCTCCACACGATGCTCCGCGTGCGCGATCTCGATGCCGCGCTCGATTTCTTCGTCCACAAGCTCGGCCTGCAAGAAGCACGGCGCAAAGAGAACGAAAAGGGGCGTTTTACGCTGGTTTTCCTGTCCTCCGGAGATCCGGGCGACACCGGTGAGATCGAGCTCACGTACAACTGGGATCAGAAAGAAGCGTATCCGCGCGGCCGGTTCTTCGGTCACCTCGCGTATCGCGTCGACGACATCTACGCGACGTGCGAATCGCTCCAGCAGAAAGGCGTCGCGATTTTGCGACCGCCGCGCGACGGACACATGGCGTTCGTCCAATCGCCGGATGGGCACTCCGTGGAGCTCTTGCAAAAAGGCGAGCCGCTCCCGCCTCGCGAGCCGTGGACGTCGATGCCGA
>JAICXU010000838.1 GCA_025934595.1 Polyangiaceae bacterium
AGGGGTACGTCATTTTCGAGCGCCTGCTCGACACCGCGGCGGTCGAGGAGCTCGAGGCGGCGCTCGCTACGCTCGAACGCGAGACGCCGATGGGCCGCAACAACTTCGAAGGGGAGCGCACGCAGCGCATCTACAGCTTGGCGGGGAAGGGCGACGTCTTCATGCGTCTCGCCGAGAACCCGACCGTCGTCGCGATGCTCGACGCGCTCATGCTTCCGAATTGGCTGCTCTCGAATCTGCAATCGATCCGCATTCACCCGGGAGAGACGCCGCAGCCCTGGCACGCCGACGACACCTTCTATCCGATCCCGCGCCCGCGCCAGCTCCTCTCGGTCTCGACGATTTGGGCGCTCGATGATTTCACCGAAGAGAACGGCGCGACCGAGATCCTCCCCCGCAGTCATCTCTGGGGAAACGAAGTGCCGGAGGACGACGACCCGCGTCGCATCTCCGCGACGATGCCCGCCGGCTCGGTGATCGTGTTTCACGGTGCGCTTTGGCATCGCGGAGGAAAAAATCGATCGCATGCATCGCGCCTCGCCGTGAGCCCGCAGTATTGCCAGTCTTGGCTGAGACCGCTGGCGTCGCAGCTCCTCATCGCGCCGCGGGACGTCGGGGCGCGCTACTCGGAGCGCGGGCGATCGATGCTCGGCTACAACATCCATCCCCCGTTCGTCGGCCAAGTCGAAGGGATGCACCCCCTTCGGCTGATCGATCCTTCGTACCGGCAGCACAAAACGAACGCGCGAGCGATCGCGGACGAGGTGCTGGAGCGGCCGAAAGCGGTGCTCTAGGAGGGGCGAGCCCGCGGCGGAGGCGCTCGAGAAAAGAACACGAGAAAAGAACAGGGAGATCGACAAACGCGATTTCAATCAAGAGCTCAGCCGGTGTATCCTGCGCGGATCGTCCGAAGCTTCATCATCGGCTCGACTTTCCCTCGCACGTCCCCTCTCCATCACGACACCTCCCCGAGCTCTCATGCGCCGCTCCGGCTCCCTGCTCTTCTCGCTTTCTCTCGCCGCACTGACTTTCACCGCCACGCGTCCGGCTCACGCCCAGAACGTCACCGGCTTCGCGCTCAATCGCTTCGATCCATCCGATCGCGGCAGCGAATGGTTCGTCCTCGACTCGCTCGACATGCGCGGCAACTTCCGGCCCGCCGCCGGCATCGTCGGTGACTGGGCGTACAAGCCTCTCGTCCTCTACGACAAGAACGGCAACGAGACCGAGGACATCGTCCAGCACAGCGTCGTCGCGAATCTCGGCGCGAGCCTCAACGTGATGGACCGATTTCGCTTCGGTCTCAACTTGCCCATCGCGCTCTACCAGACCGGCGATGACGCCGTGTCGCAAGGCATCGCGTACAAAGCGCCCGGCACCGCCATCGGCGACCTTCGGGTGAGCGGCGATGCTCGGGTATTCGGAAAATACGGCGACGTGATCACCGGCGCGATCGGCCTCGGCGTGTACCTGCCGACCGGCAATCGCGATGAGTACATGGGCGACGGCACGGTGCGAATCGCTCCTCGCGCTACCGTCGCGGGCGACATCGACATCTTCGTCTACTCCGCGCGCATGGCGTTCGACATCCGTCCGCTCGACGCGAGCTACGCCGGCAGATCGCTCGGCAGCGACGTGAGCTTCGGCGTCGCCGGCGGCGTTCGCGTGCTCGACAAGAAGCTCGTCGTGGGTCCGGAGATCTACGGCAGCACCGTCGTCACGAACGGCGACTCGTTCTTCGGCAAGACGACGACGCCCGTCGAAGGATTGTTCGGCGGCCATTACACGGTGTCGGACTTCCGCTTCGGCGCAGGCGTCGGCACCGGCTTCACGCGCGGCTTCGGCTCGCCCGAGCTCCGCACGTTGCTCTCGGCCGAGTGGGTCCCTGCCGCCGACGTCGACACCGACAAGGACGGCATCCTCGACTCCGATGACGCGTGCCCCACGATCCCCGGCATTCGCACGAGCGATCCGAAGACGAACGGCTGTCCGCCGCCTCCGGCTCCGTCCGATCGCGACGGCGATCGCATCGTCGATTCGGTCGACGCATGCCCCGACGTGCCGGGCATCCCGACGAACGATCCGAAGACGAACGGTTGCCCGAGCGATCGCGACAAGGACACGATCTACGACAAGGACGACGCGTGCCCTGACGTGCCCGGCGTGAAGACGAGCGACCCGGCGACGAACGGCTGTCCGCCCGATCGCGACAAGGACACCATCCTCGATCAAGACGACGCATGCCCGGACGTCCCCGGCATCAAGACGGACGACCCGAAGACGAACGGCTGCCCGAGCGATCGCGACAAGGACACGATCTACGACAAGGACGACGC
>JAICXU010000777.1 GCA_025934595.1 Polyangiaceae bacterium
ACGACCGAAACACACGCCTTGGATGCCGATGTTCGGGAGACCGCTCGTGCGCACGCTGAACTGCTCGCGATTCGAATAGAGCTCGATCGCGACGGGCGTCGTCGGCAAAAAATCATAGCGAGCCTTCATCGAGCCCCACGCCTCGCCGAGCATCTTCGGCACGTAGCGCGAGAGGACCGGCTCCTCGTCCTTCGGATAGCGAATCTTGAAGATGCCGTCTTGGTTCGTGTCGTAGTCGGTCGCGATCTGCTTCTCGTACAAATTAAGTGTATTGTACACGCGTACGTTGAAGTGATCTTTCGCCCACGCTTTGCGAAGCGCATCGAGCCCGGCCGTTTCGTCGCCGCTGCGCGTCTCGGTGAGCCCGAGATTGGCCCATGCCTTCGCATCGTCGGGATCGATCTTCGTCGCCTCTTTCATCATCGACACGATGTCGTCGTAACGATGCTCCCACTCCGCGTAGTCGCTGACGATCTCGTAGAACTGCGCGAACTCGGCGTTCCTCGCGAAGACCTCCTTTTTCGCCGCCTGGAAGCCCGCCTGATCGTCGTCCAAGAATCGTTCGGCGGCGCGCAGCGAGAGCAGCTCGAGGTCGTTCGGATCGATGGAAAGGCCTTTTTTGATGGCGTTTTCGGTGCCCGCGAGATCGCCGTCGCGGAGCGCGATTCCCGCCCTTACGGCGTACGCGCTCGGCAAATTCGGGTCGATCGCGAGCGCGTCGTTCGTCGCCTTTTCCGCCGCATCGAAGTCGAGCGTCTGTTCGAGCTGAATGCGCGCCATCATCACGAGCGCCTTCGCGTTCTTGGGATCGACGGCGAGCACCTCCTTCGTGACTTCTTCGGCGTGGCCGGGATCGTAGGTGTCGAGAAAGAGGTCCGCGTGCCAGAGACGCGCCTCCACGTTGTTCTTGTCGTGCTCCGCTTCGTTGAATGCTTTGTTCGCGTCCTTCGGGCTTCGAAGCAGCGTCGCGGCGCGGCCGACGAGCGCCAGGCCCTGCGGATCTTTGGAGTTGATCGCGTCGCTGTTGTAATCGGCGATGATGCGCATGAGCGGAGCTTCCGCGTCTGCGCGATGCCCCGTCGCGATCTTGAATTCCCCGAGCATCAGCGACGCGCGGCGGCTCGCGTACGTCTGCGCCGGCGGGAGCGCTTCGAGCATCTTGATCGCTTCCTCGCGCTTGCCGGAATGAAATAACTGCTCGGCTTTGGCGCTCGGATCTTTGGTCTGCGCCAGGGGCGTCGACGGAAAGAGGATGCAAAATGCAAAGATCGTGACGAGGCCGATTTTCCGCATGGGGCTCAGGTCCCCGATAGTAGACCGGGGCGTCGGTTTTGGCCTCCCCGCCGAACGCGATCTAAGATCGAGGTTCGAGCAAGATGGCTTCCGGCGAAGACAAACGAGGCGCGCCCGCTCCCGCCAACGATTCGATCGACGAGCTGCTCGGCGGCTTGCCCTCCGATCCGATGCTGCCGCGCAAACGCGCGCGTTCGATCGAGGAGGTGAAGGCAGCCGCGACGCCGCCGTCGCAGAATCGCCGCTCCGACGACAAAGTCGTCGTTTCGGAAGGCACGGATCCTCGAGAGCGCGCGCGTATCGAAGCCGATCGAGAGCGGCGCGAGAGCTCGACGTTCGGAACGGCGTTTTTGCAGGCCCGCGTCACCCGCGAGAAGGTCGCGTTCGGCATCGTGATGATGCTGGCCGTGCTCGGCATCTACGCGTTCGTGCGGCATGCGCTGCATACGGACGCACCCACGCCCATCGCGCCGGTCACGGCCCAATCTGTGCAGAATACACTCAATTCTTCGGCGCCCCTCACCGCCGCCGACCTTCCGCCACCGCCGACTCTCGCGACGGCGCCGACGGCAGCTTCCACGGAAGCGACGCCCCATCCGACCGCGAAGGCTTCGCATCCGAGCGAAACGCATGTCGCGAAGCCCCCGCCGCCATCGGCATCGGCTTCGGCAGGCCGCACGGACGTCTCGCGTTCGCTATGATGGCCCAGCTCGTCATGAAGAAGAAACGCGCGCTCTTGCTCGGAGCTTGTCTCTTCGTCTTCGCGAACACCGCGCTCGCGCAGGATGACCCGCGCAAAGCGCAAGCCGAGGCCGTGTTCGGCGAGGGCCTGAAAGAGCATGACGCGCAGCACGAGGATCTCGCGCTCGCGAAATTCGAAGAGGCCTACAAAATTTATCCGAGCCCGAACGTGCTCTTCAACATCGGACGCGAGCAGCACTTGCTCGGGCGCTGGCTCGAAGCGATTCGCAATTATCGCGCTGCGCTCGCGAATCAACTCCTGAATCCGAACAATGCCGCGCTCGCGAAGACGTACATTCGCGAATTGCAGACGAAGCTCGGGCGCGTGGAAGTCACCGCGCCGCCCGACGCCGAGGTGCTCGTCGACGGCACGGCGCAAACCGGCGCGTCTCCCTACGACGTCCAGCCCGGCGATCACACGATCACGGTGCTCGCAAAAACCGGCAAACGGGTGTTTGTCGAGCCGCCGCAACACCGCGCTGCGGCTCGGTCCGAAC
>JAICXU010000091.1 GCA_025934595.1 Polyangiaceae bacterium
CGAACCTCTATGCGTCGCATCCCGCCGATTTTCTCGATTACGTGAATGCGCCGATCGGCCAAGGCAAGAAACCTCCCGGCGCGCTCGCTCCGCACATCGCATGCCCCACGACATCCGGAACGGGTAGCGAGGTCACGGGCATCGCCGTTTTCGATCTGCTCTCCCTCGGCGCGAAGACGGGCATCGCGTCGCCCGCGCTTCGCCCGACCGAAGCCCTCGTCGATCCGGATTGCACGGCGACGTTGCCGGCGGAAGTCGTCGCATCGAGCGGCTTCGACGTCCTCTCGCACGCGCTCGAATCGTTCACGGCGAAGCCATTTTCGAGCCGATCCGCGTCTTCGCCCGACTCACCGCGTCCGATGAGCCAAGGACGAAATCCGTGGAGCGATATCGGATGCGCGGAAGCGTTGCGCCTCCTCGGAAAATATTTCGAGCGTGCGGTGCAGGATGCTCACGAGTTCGAAGCGCGCGAAAAGACGATGTGGGCGGCCACGCTCGCGGGCATCGCGTTCGGAAATTCCGGCGTGCACGTTCCGCATGCCATGAGCTACTCCGTTGCCGGGCTCGTGCGCGATTTTCATCCGGCGGGATATCCGGCAGAGGAATCGATGGTGCCGCACGGCATGTCGGTGATCGTGAATGCGCCGTCGGTGTTTCGAGTGACTGCGCCGCTCTCGCCGGAGCGGCACCTGCAAGCCGCAGCATGGCTCGGCGCGGACACGCGCGACGCTTCGAATGCCGACGCCGGAGAAATTCTCGCGGGAAAGCTCGCGAGCCTGATGAGCGCGCTCGGAATGCCGAACGGGCTCACCGAGATCGGTTACGTCGAGGGCGATCTCGATGCTCTCGTGCGCGGCGCCGCAGCACAAAAGAGGCTTCTTTCGAATGCTCCGCTGGAGGTCGACGCTACGAAGCTCCGCGAGCTCTTTGCCGGCGCGATGCGCAACTGGTCCTAGACGATGCGCGAAAAGAAAATCGAAACCGCGCGTGCGTACCGGTGGTTCTGCGATCTCGACACGCGCTGGATGGACAACGACGTCTACGGCCACGTGAACAACGTCGCCTACTACAGCTACTTCGACACCGCCGCGAATCGTTATCTCATCGAGCGCGGCGGTCTCGACATCGCGAAGAGCGAGGTCATCGGCGTCGTCGTCGAATCGCAATGTATGTATCATACACCTATCGCGTATCCCGAAAAAATCCGCGCCGGAGTTCGTGTCGACAAGCTCGGCAATCGATCGGTGACGTACGGAATTGCCGTATTTCGTGCGGGATCGGACGACGCCGTCGCGAACGGACACTTCGTACATGTCTTCGTCGACCGCACCACGCGCCGGCCCGCGGCCATTCCGGAACGAATTCGCTCCGCGCTCGCCGCGATCGCGACATAGCATCGCGGGCCTCAGGAACGCGCGCAAGCCTGCGCGCTAGAGCGAGGAGGTCATCATGCGCGTGTTCGTAGGCGGAGCTTCGGGATACATCGGTGCGGCGGTTTGTCGATCGCTGATCGTGCGCGGACACGAGGTGCTGGGAGCGGCACGAAATGATGCGACGGCGGAGAAGCTGCATCTCGCGGGCGTCGTGCCGGTAAAGGCCGATCTCTCCGACGCGAGCAGCTTCTTGCGCGCCGCGAAGGACGCCGACGCCGTGATCCAAGCCGCTTCCACGCACGATGCGAAGTCGCCCGAGTACGAGCCGAAAGTCGCGCAGGCGATCCTCGAAGGGCTCGGCGGCGGCGGCAAACCTTTCATTTTGACGAGCGGCGTCTGGGTGTACGGAAACACGGGCAACACGCCGGCGACGGAAGACTCGCCGCTCAATCCCATCGCGATCGTGGCGTGGCGCCCCGCCGTCGAGCAAGCCGTGCTGAAGGCCGAAAATGTTCGCGGGATCGTGATTCGGCCCGCCCCGCTGTACGGCAACGCCGGCGGCCTCGCGGCGATGTTCGTCGGACAGGCGAAGGGCGACGCGAAGACGGTGCGCATTCCGGGCGACGGCAAGAATCGGTGGGCGCTCGTGCACGTGGACGATCTCGGCGAGCTCTATGCGTTGGCGCTCGAGTCGGCGCCGCGCGGCTCGATTTACAACGGAACGACGGACGAATCGGTCACGCTCGGCGACATCGGCCGCACCATCGCGAAGCGACACGGCGCGGAGCTCACGACGACGCCGATCGAAGAAGCGCGAAAAGCGATGGGCCCGTTCGCCGATGCGCTCGCCCTCGATCAGGTGGTGCGCAGCCCGAAGGCGCTCGCGCTCGGCTGGAAGCCCAAAGCGATTTCGTTCGCAGCCGATCTCGCGACGGGGTCGTACGGCTGACCGTCAAATTTTCGCCGGTCACTTCAGAAAGCTGCACGCCGGCCGTTCTACGGAGCGTGGCGAACGTCTCGTTTCTCTCACATAGTGTTCCTCCGGCCCGAGTCGACGCGCCTCGTGTGCTCATCGTCGACGGCATGTCGGGCGTGGCGGACAGGATTCAAAGCGCGCTCGAACAGGCCGGCTGCGACGTCTACGTCTGCAAGGACTCGCAGCCCGTCGTCGAGATCGTCCATCGCGCCGTTCCGGACCTCGTCATCATCGACGTGCAAACGTCGAGCGGGTCCGGATTCGAGCTTTGCGGAGAATTGCGCGCGATCGAAGACGCGAGACACGTTCCGATCCTCATCGCGTCCGAGGAGCTCTCCGAGCAGACCGTGACGCGCGGTCTTTTGTGCGGCGCGGACGACGTCGTCGCTGCCGATCGACGGCCCGCCGAGCTCCAGGCTCGCGTGCGCGTTCAGCTCAGAAACAAGCGCGATCGCGATCGTTTGATGCGCCTCCGCACCGAACGCGACACGTATCAGATCGCAGCGACGGTCGATGCGCTCACCGGAATTCCGAATCGGCGCACGTTCGACACGAAGCTCTCCGATGCGTTTCGCGAGAGCCGTTGCGACGCGATGCTCTTCATCGACGTCGATCACTTCAAGAAAGTGAACGACAAGCTCGGTCATGACGTCGGCGACAAAGTCCTCGTGGCCGTCGCCGACGCGCTCTATCGCGGAAAGCGCAAAGGCGATCTTTGCGCGCGCTATGGCGGCGAAGAGTTCGTCATCCTCCTTCCGAACACGGGCGCGGAAGACGCGCTCGCGATCGCCGAGGGTCACAGGCGCGCGATCGAGAAGCTCGCCGTGAGCCCGTGGCTCGCGCCCGGCAAAATCTCCGTGAGCGTCGGCGTCGCGCTTCGTGACGCCAGCGATGGCGATCCGTCCGCGTTCCGCAGGAGAGCCGACGAAGCTCTCTACGACGCGAAACGATCCGGCCGAAATCGAGTCGTATTGTCGAAAGCGACGGCGCCGAGCCGCGTGACGCCGGACAAAGTCGAAGCCTACCTCCAGAAGCAGCTCTCGACGGGCCGCGCAGGCCTTCCGCTCTTGCCCGCGGCCGCGGAGGAAGCGCTGCGTCTCGCTGGGGATCCGCGCACCGACATCGGCCGCATCGCGCGGCTCGTCGATCGCGATCCCGCCCTCGCCGCGCGCTTCGTCGCGCTCGCCGGATCGGCGGCGTATTCCGGTCGCGTCCGGCCGACGACGACGACGGGCGCGCTCGTTCGAATGGGTCTGCACACGGCGCGCGATGTCTTGCTGCAAGTCGTCTACGAGCGTGCGAACGAAAAGCTGCCGGCGTTCGGGGAGCAAGTGGCACGCTCTTTCCAACGAAGCGTGCACGCGGCGATCGCGGCGCGAACGCTCGCGAGCCACATCCATCCCTCGTACGATCTGGCGCATTTATGCGGGCTTTTGCACGATATCGGCGAGGCGCGCATCTATCGCATTCTCGCGGGAATGCCCGAGGCGAAGCGAATGCCGGCGCGTGAGGTCGAGGAGCTCGTGAGGCGCCATCACGGAGCGGCGGGCGCGGACGTCGCGCGCGCGTGGGCCCTTCCGCCCGACATCGCCGTCGCATGTGAAGAGCATCACGCGGGACAGGTCGAGCGCGCGCCGAAAGCGGTGCGCATCGTGATGGGCGCCGACGCGCTCACGCGTCTCGCAGATTTGCCGATCGACGTCGCGCGCGACGAGGAGAACGCGGACGTGAAGCTGCTCGTCCGCCTGGGGCTCTCGGCGCCGGCGGTGCCGATCCTCGTGGGATCGGTACGCGAAGAAACGGCGAGAGCCGAGGGGCCCACCTCCGAGCGCTGAGGGCGCGAATTCAGAAGTGGCCAGGGCCGGAATCGAACCGGCGACACGCGGATTTTCAATCCGCTGCTCTACCAACTGAGCTACCTGGCCGACAAAAGGAGGCGCATATGTGCCCGACGCGCCCATCGCTTGTCAAATCGGAGTGAAGGACGGCTAAGATGCCGCGCATGAAAGCCCGATTCCTCAGCTCGTTCGCCGTCTTCTCCGCGCTCGCCGCATGCGGAGGCTCGCCGCCCGCGCCCGCGCACGAGGCCACTTCGACGACGTCGATGACCGCGCCAGCCAAAACCGCGGCCGCGCAAAAAGTGAGCGACACGCCGGAGCCCGCCGATACCGACGGCAAAATCAAATGGGCGCTCGCCGGTGCGCAGCGCTCGGACGCGGACAGAGCCCGTGACAAATATCGGCACCCGCTCGAGACGCTCGAGTTCTTCGGTTTGAAAGACGACATGACCGTCATCGAGCTCTGGCCCGGTGGTGGCTGGTACACCGAGATTTTGGCTCCCGTTCTTCGCGACAAAGGCAAGCTCGTGGTCACCACGTTCGACGTCGCGAAAGGCGGCGACGCGGCGGAGCGCGAAAAACAATACGAAGCCATGCTCAGCGCGTCGCCCGGCATCTACGACAAAGTCGTCAAACAAGAGCTCGCTCCGCCCGACACCTTCACGCTCGGCCCCGACAACTCGGCCGACATGGTGCTGACCTTCCGCAACTACCACAATTGGATCAAGGGGAAATACGCGGACAAAGTCGTGCTGGCGGCGTTCAAGGTGCTCAAGCCCGGCGGCGTCTTCGGGATCGTCGACCACCGCGCGAATCCCGGCGACGACAAGAGCAAGGCGTCGGACACCGGCTACGTGAAAGAGGATCTCCTCGTCGAGGCGGTGCAAATGGCCGGCTTCAGGCTCGACGCGAAATCCGAGATCAACGCGAACCCGAAGGACGACAAAAATCACCCGGGCGGCGTCTGGGCGCTTCCGCCCGTCTATCGCAACGGCGCGACGGATCACGCGAAGTACGAAGCGATCGGCGAGAGCGATCGGATGACGCTTCGTTTCGTCAAACCGAAGTGAGCGATCATCAGCGCGCCGTGCATCGATCGAGCAGCCGCTCGATAGCGTCGTAGCGGCCGCTCGTCGTTTTGTCGAAAGGACCGGCGGCATCTTCGACGGCTTTTCGCGCCGCATCGACGAGCTTGGCGTCGCCGAGCGCGCATGCCGTCACCGCGTATTGCCGCAATAGCTCGCGCGCGATGCGAGGGCTCGGCGGCCCGACCGCGATGACCTTCTCCAAATACGGGAGCGCCTCGCGATACTGGCCGTGTCGTGCCGTGTTCTTTCCGATGAGATAAAGCGCGAGCGGATCTTTCGTCGCGTTTGCCCATTCGCCCACCTTCGCGGCGCCGAGAAAAGGATCGGCACCATGCAGCGACGGCGCGAAGATCAGCGCCGTGATCGCGTCGCGCGCTTCGGGATCACGGGCGGCGGCGAGCTTCACCTCGTACGTGCGGCCGGCGTCCTCGTCGAGCGTCGCGTGCGCGAGCGCCTCGTAGCGATGCGCCGCGTCGTCGTAGAGACCGCGTTCGAGCTCGTCGTCGGCAAGCGCTTCCTCGGCGCGATCTCTCCAGGCTCTTGCGAGCTCGCTATTTTTCTCGAGCGATTCGAGATCGGCTCGCCCCGCGTCCGTTTTGCCGGACCGCACCTCGGACACGGCGCGCCCGTAGAGCGCCTGCGCGTCGTGCGGATCGCGAACGATCACGTCGGCGTAGAGCGCGATCGCTTTGTCGAACGACTGCCCATCTCGACACCCATTTGCCTGTTTGAGCAGTCCATCGACGACGTGCGGACATTTCCGCGAGAAGAGCCCGGGCTTGTCGAACTTCCCTTTCGCAAAGCTCATGGCCTCGGCGGGCATCGGCTGCTCTTTTTCGAGCCACGCGCGGAATTCGGCGTCGAGCGCGTCCCAATTTTTTCCGGTGACCGAGAGCGCAGACTGGCCTCCGTAGATCGCGCGCACTTTGTCCGTGCCGTACGCGTGCATCATCCAGCGAATGAACGCGCCGGCGGCGGTGTAGCTCTGCGCGCCGGATCGCCCGAGAAAATCCACGGAAAAAATCTCCCGCATCGGCGGCAAGATCCCGAGATCGAGCATCGCGCGAGCCCACGTCGCGTCGGTGAGCTCGCCTTCTTCGGGAGCGGTCGCGACGGCGACGCCTTCGATGAGACCGGGGTTCGGCCACCACCCGCCGAGCTCGCCCGCGATGCGAAAAGGGCCGCGACCGAACGAGCCCGCGACGACGTGCGCGATCTCGTGACCGAGCACCGGATGCGGATAGCCCTCGACTTGCAAATAGACTTCGTGGCGCCATGGCTTCGCGATGTAGACGTCGGCCGCTCCCATGAGCCGCTTCTTGTCGGCGGCGTCGCGGAAGAAAAATGCCGTGATGCGATCCGGCCCGTGCACGCCGAGCACCTTTTCGTCGCTGGCGATCTCCTCGTCGCAGTCTTTGACGAGCAAGAGAGCGTCTTTTTCCGGCATGGAATCCGGGTAGACGACGTCGCAGCGTGCGCCGCTTTTCTTGCCGCCGAGATCGCGCGCGATGCTCTCGCTCGTCTGCCAGTGTCCGAGGGCGACGCCGTTCGCGGTGACCCAGAGGCTCGTGCCGAGAGCGACGACGGCGAGGAGGGTGCGCGCGAGCGTCGTGTCGTCGTTCGGGGCGCGTTTCCACTCCTTGCCGTCGCGATCGAGCAGCGAGGCGGCGGCGAGCACGAACGTGATCGTCGCGACGGTGCCGAGGCGATACGAGACGAGCGCGCCTCCTGGGTCGATCACGGTGTCGTAGAACGATCCGCTGAAGTAACCGACGAACGGATCGAACGAAAAAACGATGGGCGACGTGTAGAAACGAAGAAGGCCGACGATCACGCACGCAAGCGGCGCGAAGAGCGAGCCGAGAACGCACACGAGACGACGCCTGCGGACGCGGTGCGCGATCTCGGCGACGCACGCGCCCCAAACTCCACCGAGCACGGTGCCGATGACGGCGGTGAGGAGGAATCCGACGACACCGCCCGCGAAGTCGCAAAAGCCGACGCGCACGCCGTGGACGATGGCCGTAAACAAAGAAATGGCCGACAAAAATAAGCCGATTTCGATTCCATGCAGAATACATGCGATGGGCCGGCGCGGCTTTTCGCCGAGAAGATTCTTCGAATTTTCGAGCGACGTGGCGATCGCAGCAGCGCTCGGCGCGACGAGACCGGTCGCGAGAGCTTGTTCGTATCCTGGCCCGGCGAAGAGACGCAGGCAGCCGATGCCGAAGAGCGAGACGCCGACGACGGCGGCGGAGATCGCAATCGGCTTCGCGCGAAAATTCACGTCGACGTCCGCGTCTCGACTAGGGCGTGGACCCGTCCGGCGGAGGCACGCTCTGCGGAGGCGGCGCTGCCGGCTCCGAGAGAACGAGCGGGAGCACCTCTTCGATGCGCTTCACGAGATGAATGCGCAGATCTTTGCGGACGTCGCTCGGAATGTCGTCGAGGTCGCGCTCGTTGCGGCTCGGGATCAAGATCGTGCGCATGCCGGCGCGATGCGCGGCGAGCAGCTTCTCTTTGATGCCGCCGACGGGCATGACGCTGCCGCGAAGCGTGATTTCCCCTGTCATCGCGACGTCGCGCTTCACCGCACAGCCGAGGAGAAGCGACGCGACGGCCGTGAACATCGTCACGCCGGCCGACGGTCCGTCCTTCGGCGTGCCGCCCTTCGGCACGTGCAGATGGAGATCGATCGTCTTCAAAAACTCCGGCTCGAGTCCCAGCGTCTTCGCGTGGCTGCGCACGAAGCTCATCGCCGTGCTCGCCGACTCTTGCATCACGCTCTTCAAATTGCCAGTGACGGTGATCGTTCCTTTACCCGCCATTTTCGTCGCTTCGATGAAGAGGACGTCGCCGCCCGAAGGCGTCCACGCGAGGCCTGTCGCGACGCCGGGCACCATCTCGCGCTCGGCGACGTCGTGATCGTGCTTCGGTACGCCGAGAATTTTTTCGACGACCTCGACCGTCGCCGTTTCGCGCACGTCTTCACCTTCGGCGAGCCGCACCGCGATCGCCCGACAAACTGCGCCGATTTCGCGCTCGAGGCCGCGCACACCGGCTTCGCGCGTGTACGCCTCGATGATGCGCTCGATGCCGGGGTCGGTGAACTCGAGCCGCTCCGGCGTGAGCCCGTGCGCCGAGAGCTGCTTCGGGCAGAGGAACTCCTTCGCGATCATTTTCTTTTCCATGCGCGTGTAGCCGGGCACCTCGATGACCTCGAGGCGATCCCAGAGCGGCGCGGGGATCGTGTCCGGATTGTTCGCGGTGGCGATGAACGTGATGGCGGAGAGATCGAACGGCGTGTCGACGTAGTGATCTTGGAAGGTGCCGTTCTGCGCGGGGTCGAGCACCTCGAGAAGCGCGGCTGACGGATCTCCCATCATGTCGACGCC
>JAICXU010000741.1 GCA_025934595.1 Polyangiaceae bacterium
GTGCTCGCGCGGCTCGATGCTGCGTCGACGCAATCGCTCACCGATTGGGTGGTCTCTGGCGGGACGCTTGCCGTCGTCGTCGCGCGCGCGGACGATCTTCGAAACGCGCCGCTCGCGAACATGATCGGCGGACCCGCCGCGATGTCGCCGCCCGCGCCGGTCCTCTCCACATTGCCTGCGCTTCCGCGCCCGTCGGCGCCCGGATCGCTCACGCCGCCGCCGACGTTCGACGACGACTCGCCGTCTCCGCTGAAATTCGAGACGCGGCCGAACGACCAAGATAACCCATTTTTGCCGATCAAAGCGGGCGCATCCGATGTCGCGTCGCCGTACGCATTCGCGCGCGCGGTCGGCGGAGGCAAAGGTCCGCCTCCCGCGATCGCGGCGTCGCTGTCTGGATTCAGCGGAGGAAATCTCACGCCGAGTATTTTCGGAGCGAGCGCCGCATACGGATCCGGCGAGGTGCATCTCCTTGCATTCGATCCGACGACGGCACCGCAAGTCGACGACCTTTGGATTCAATCGCGCGTCGTCGATCTCGTCACGCACGCGTGGAATCGGCGCGCGCTGGATGCGATCGAAATCGGCGGCGGGCAATCGAACGTCGGCGACTTCGAAGCGGTAAGGCGCGCGCTCGACCCGAACGAAAACTTTCGCCCTGCGCTCGCCATCGCCGCGCTGCTCTTGGTCCTTTATTCGATCGTGTCCGGGCCCGTCATTTTCATGCAAGCGACGAAGCGCGGTAAGCCGCTCGCGCCGCTCAAATGGGCGCCGGTCGCGAGCGCCGGCATGTTCGCGGTGCTCGTGCTCGTAGGGCTCGCCGGAAAAGGATGGAAAGGTCGCGCGCGACATCTCGCGTTCGTGGAAGCCGGCGCGGGAGTTTCGCGCGGCGCGATGCGTCGATTTCGAGGGTTTTTCACGAGCGATACGCGCACGCTCGCGGTTGCAGCCACGAACGGCGAAAGCGTGCTCAGCGTGGTGACGAGCGACTCGGAAGATCAGAGCGAGCTCGCCGTCGACCGCGGCGGAATGAGCATCGAGAACGTCGTCTCGCTGCCGTGGCAGACGATCGTCGCGCGGGAGGACGGGCTCGCCGAAATCGGAGGGGGCGTCTCGATCCTCACGAAGCCGGACAAGACGATCGACGTCGCGAATCACACGGGGCGCGAGCTCGACGACGTCATGATTTTCGTTCCCACGGACGGCGTCTACTTCGTGACGTCGATCGCGAACGGTGCGCGCGCGAGCTCGGGCACGGGCCTGCTGCTCGAACGGGCCGCGCTCCGACGGTCGTCACCCGTGTCGAGCGCGCTCGTCCATCCGC
Organism: Polyangiaceae bacterium; assembly: GCA_025934595.1. Classification (GTDB taxonomy): domain Bacteria; phylum Myxococcota_A; class Polyangia; order Polyangiales; family Polyangiaceae; genus JAICXU01. Next base: position 1,325 of record JAICXU010000741.1, read on the forward strand.
TGGACATCGCGAACCTCGTGACCGGCATCACCGACAAGAAGACGCGCGACCGCATGACCGATGGATGGTCACCGATCGAATCGGCGATCGGAATCGCCGTCGACTGGCTGCCCGACAACGTGCCCGTGGTGCTTGCCGAAGTAAAAGACGGCGAGGGCATCCATCATGACGGCGGTCTGAGCCTCGAGAGCGATCGCATGCTCATTCGCGTGGTCGGAAGAGGAGGTGCCCCATGACGCTGCATGAGGGAACGACGCCGTCCACACCGCAACAAACGCCGGTGCCTTCCGTGAATGCCGCGCCGCCTCCGGCCATTCGCGTGCGACATCTCTGGCATCGCTTCGGTCGCTTCGAGGTCTTGCGCGACGTGAGCTTCGAGGTCGGTCACGGCGAAATTTTCGGATTCATCGGACCGAACGGCGCGGGGAAAACGACGACGATCCGCGTGATGGCGACGCTGCTCGAGCCACTCGCTGGCCGCGTGGAGGTCGACGGTCTCGACGTCACGCTCGAGCCCGAAGCCGTGCGCAAGATGATCGGCTACATGCCGGATCACGCGGGCGTCTACGAGCGCGTGACGGTGCGTGAGTATCTCGAATTTTTCGCGGACGCGTATCGCGTGCCCACGGCGGGAACGAGCTACGCCGTCGTCGACGCCGTCATGGAGCTCACCGATCTCACGAAGCTCGAATCGAAGCTCGTGGCCACGATGAGCAAGGGCATGAAGCAGCGTCTGCAGCTCGCACGCACGCTCCTCCACGATCCGAAGGTTTTGATTTTGGACGAGCCCGCGAGCGATCTCGATCCGCGCGCGCGCATCGAAATCAGGGATTTGCTCCTGGAATTGCGAGCGATGGGAAAGACGATTTTCCTTTCGAGCCACATTCTCACCGAGCTCGCCGACGTGTGCACGTCGGTCGCGATTTTGGAACGCGGTCGCCTCGTCGTCGCGGGTCCGATCTCGGAAATCGGACGACGCCTCGCCGCGGTGCAGGTCGTTCAGCCGCCCTCGCAACACGGGAGTCCGGCGACCGCGCCGAACGCGCCGCTCATGACGGTCGCGGCCGAGCATCATCCGCCGGCCGCGCGCGGAATGCCGCAACCCGCAGCGCCCCCGGTCGCGCCCGCGCCGATGACGAAGCGCGCGAAGGTACGCGTGCTCGCAGCGGCGGAGGCGGTGGGCCCGGCGCTCGTGGGAATGCCGAACGTGCATGCCGTCACGCCGATCGCGCAAGGCTTGGCCGTCGTCACGTATTCGGGCGACGAGCAAACGCTCGCGTACGTCGTGCGCGCTCTCGTCATGGCGAACGTCCCTGTCGTCGGCGTCGAGCCGGAACGCAACGAGCTCGAAC
>JAICXU010000186.1 GCA_025934595.1 Polyangiaceae bacterium
AATTTTTTCTCCTCGTCGATCCATCGTCGCATGCGATCCGGCGAGACCTCGGGCGAGTTGTCGGGCGGACCGAAGCCTTCGAGGATCGCGAGCTTCCGCACACGATCCGGAAACGTGCCCGCGTAGAGCGACGCCGCGGTGCCGCCCATCGAATGTCCGACGACGAAGAGCGGCGCGCTCGGCGAGAGCTCATCCGCGATGCCGGCGACGTCGGCGATGTACTCGGGGAAGTGATAGTAGCTGCCGGGCGGCGCGCGCGGCGCATCGCCGAAACCGCGTAAATCTGGCGCGATCACGCGCAACCCAGCGGACGCCAAATGCGGAGCGACGAGGTCCCACGTCGCGCCGGCATCCATGAAGCCGTGCAGCAAGATCGCGATGGGCGCGGCGTCCGAGGCCGCAGGCCACTCGAGGACATGATGATCGAGCCCGTTCGAGCGCACGCCTCGGCTGATTGGATTCCCGTTGGCCATTCATGCGACTATAGCTGGCACCTTCTTTTCTTCATGACCTACACCATCACTCTCATTCCTGGCGACGGCATCGGCCCCGAGGTCGCGGACGCGACGAAGCGCGTGCTCGAATCCGCAGGCGTGAAGATCGAATGGGAGGTGCACAACGCGGGCGCGGCCGTCGCCGAGCAACAGGGCACGACGTTGCCGCCCTCCGTGCTCGAGGCGATCAAGCGGAACAAGGTCGCGCTGAAAGGCCCCATCGGCACGCCGATCGGAAAAGGATTTCGATCCGTCAACGTGACCCTGCGCCAAGCGCTCGATTTCTACGCCAACGTGCGTCCCATCAAGAGCCTGCCCGGCCTCGAGCCGCGATTCGAAGGCACCGACATCACGATCGTCCGAGAAAATACCGAGGATTTGTACGCGGGCCTCGAGCTCATGATCATGCCGGGCATCGCGCAGTCGCTGAAGCTCATCACCGAGCGGAGCTGCCTCCGCATCTGCGAATACGCGTTCGAGTACGCCGAGCGCATGAATCGCAAGCGCGTCACCGTGGTGCACAAGGCGAACATCATGAAGCTCTCGGACGGGCTCCTCCTCGAGTGCTTCCGCAAAATCGCGCTCGCGCATCCACGGATCGAGCCGGCGGAGATGATCGTCGACGCATGCGCCATGACGATGGTGCGAAACGCGAACATCCTCGACGTCATCGTCACCGAGAATCTCTACGGCGACATCTTGAGCGATCTCGGCGCGGGGCTCGTCGGTGGTCTCGGCATCGTGCCGGGCGCGAACATCGGAAAAGAAGCTGCGATCTTCGAGGCCGTGCACGGCAGCGCGCCGGACATCGCGGGCAAAGGCATCGCGAACCCGACCGCGCTCATTCAAAGCGCGGTCATGATGCTGCATCACATCGGCGAGGCGGAAGCCGCGCAGCGAATCGAAAAGGCGCTCCTCGCCATCTTCGCGCAAGGCGCGGTGAAAACGGGCGACCTCGGTGGCAGCGCGACGACCACGGAGTTCACCGACGCGCTCTGCAAGACCATCGCGAGCGCGTAAGGCAGACATCTGTCTGAATAGACACTTACCTGTCGATTCGAACAGATATAAAAGCGATGCGCCGCGCTCGCCTTTCGGATCGAGCACGGCGCAGTGTTTTCAGACTCGGACTAGGTCGTAGGTCTCGGTCCGTTTTCTCAGTTGAACGGCTGCTGCTGCGGAGCCGCACCGAGCGCGGGCGCAAACTGCGGGTTGTAGCTCGCCGGCGGGAGCGAGCCCGCGGCAGGCTGACCCGCGCCGAGAGCGCGACGCTGCTCCCACGTCGAGACGACTTGCTTCATCGACTGCGCGTTGCCCTTCAGCGGGTTCATCAGCATCTTCGGGAGCTTGACGGAGAGAACGGCGCGGTTCGTCTGATCCTTCACCGTGAGCTTCTTCGTGAAGACGCCGCCGAGCTTCATGTTCGAAACTTGCGACCACGGGAAGCTCTGGATTTGATCCATGCGATCGAAGATGAGACCGCGGCGGTGATCGGCGACGATCAAACGCTCGCTCGTCGCGATGAGAAGGTAGTCGTGACGGAACCACGGAATGTTGAACGTCCAGAACGACTGGTAGCTGCCCGCGCCGGCGGCGACGAACTGCTCGCCCGGCTGGCAAAGACCGCGCGCGATGGTTTGAACGTATACGTCCGAATATTTGATCATGGAAGTTGTGCCTTTCGTGAGCCCGCCCCTCGAGGCGCGTCAGAGTGAGTGATGGGCATTGGTACGAAGGCAGCGACGAAATTCCCCCCTCGCCTCTCCACGACTTCGATCGCCGATTTTTTTTGGCGTCACTCCAGGACCAACGTGACGGGCGCGCGTTCGCCGTACGAGCCGCAAGATCGGGGCGCATTCTTCGGCGAATCGCAGCGATGCGCGGCCACGGAGAGACGCTCGCCCGGATTTCCTTTCAACCCGAGGGAAGAAAGTGGAATCGCCATTTCGATGACCCATTCTTCGTCATCGTCGTCCGGCTCGTTCGGCGTTCCGTCGATCTCGGGAGACACGTGCGCGCCGCTCTCCCACGTCTTCGATGCCGGGCGATCTCCGGGCATCGCGAATCGAGACACGCGCGTCGACGCTGCGAGCTTCGCTTTCGCCGAGACGTCGAAGATGCGCTCGTTCGTGCCGTCGTCGAAGACGATGTGGAAGCTGTCGTCTTTCCAAACGTCGGCCGGATTTTCCGCGACGGCGCGGATGTCTTGATCGGCGGCGTAGAGAGAAACGTAGAGCTCGCCGTCGCCCCACGTGAAACGCGCCTCCGAGTAGGGCCTGGCGATGTCTCCGTTTTTGTCGGAAAAAGGGCCCGAACGCGCGATCGGCCCGAGCCACCCCGGATCATCGAGATCGCCGTCGAGGGTGATCGCGCCTTGCACGTGAGGCACGGTGAGCACGACCTCGCCCGCGCGAACCGGCAGCGGATTTTTTTTGTGCGAGCGTCGCAGACAGAGACCCACGAACGCGGCGAGACCCACGAGCGCCACCGCTCCTCCGATGCGTGCTTCTCGCGAGCGAATCAAAGAGGCGCGGGCGTGCCGTCGGGATGGACGGCATAGCGGAACTTCGGATCGAAATTCTTCGACGCGTAATCGAGAACGTCGCATTGGATCGTGCCGTCCGCGCGCTGCAGCACGATACCGAAGCCGTAGTCCTTGCTTCCGCTGAGCGGCGCGCCGCCGTTGCCGACGAGCATCTCGTGCGGCGTGTCCGAGTAGTGCCCGTACGTATGCGAGTGGCCCACGATCTTCATCGTGTACGGGTGACTGCCGATGATCGCCTCCGACGGAGTGACGCCCGGCGCGGTGTTCGCGTTGGCGGGCTCGTGGCGAACGATGAAGGTGTACGTCGTGGATTGCGACAGCGTCGAGTCGAGCCAGGACGACTGCGCGCTATCCCACGAGTTCGCGGCGATGAACACGAACTTCGCGGTCCACGAGTTGTCGGACGCGTTCACGTTGATCGCGTAGTACGGCTTCGTCTGTCCGATCGGTCCGAGCATCTGCGTCATGAACGCCGTGGAATTCTCGGTCGCTTTCGTCGCGCAATTCGAGTCGGTGGCTCCGGTGCATTCGTGGTTGCCCATCGCGGGGAATGCGATGTTCTTGAACTGCGCTTGCGCGTTCAAATACAGATTGAGCTGCGGCGCGGCCTGGCCGTTTCCAGGCGTCGCGAACATGTAGTCGCCGGTCGTGACGGCGAAGAGCGGCATCGGCGAGAGGCCCGCGATGTCGGCGTAGATCTTGTTGATGATGGTGGTGGGATATTCGTCGGTGCGATCGTAATCGGGCGGGCGCGTGTCACCGACGATGGCGAAGTAGAGCCTCGACGCGGTGCCGCCCGTCTTCGTGACGTTGCCGGTGATCGGAACGTCGCCCGCGTCGAATGCGCAGGTCGATGATCCGCTCGACGTACAGTTCGTGGGCGGAGCTTGGCAGCGACTGGTGGACGTGTCGCACCACCATCCGCCGTAGCAGCCGTTCGCTTGGCAATTCGTGGTGCCGCTGCACGAGGTGCAGCTCGCCGATTCGGGAGGCCCGACGAGCGTTCCGCATTGATTCGGATCACCCGCGTCAGCCACCGGTCCGCCGCAGCCGGCATCGCCGTTGTCGTCGCTCGGCGGGCTGCCACACGAATCGTCGTTCGGCGTGCACACGCTCACTTGATCGCCGTTCGCGCTCGTCTCGACGTTGCACGTGCGGTCGGAGCTGCATTCGTTCCCGTTCGGGCACGCCGGCGCGCAGAAAATGTCGGAGCCGAATTGCGCGCAAATCTGGCCGCTTTGGCAATCCTGGTCGGTGACGCACACCGGGCACGCGGGGTTCTGGCCCGTCGTCCCGCCGTCGGCCGCTGTGTCGGCGTCGCTCGCGCAGCCGCCGAAACCGAGTGCAAAACCTCCTACGGAAAGAAGGGCTCCAGCGGCGGCCCAGGAAATCCAGCGCGATTTCATCGCATCCTCATCACCACGCCTTGCGAGGTCGCGCCAGCGCTCGGTGACATTTTCGTTTCGAAAGGTCGTACCGCGGCGCACATTCTTCACGCGAACACGGAAATTTCCTCATCTGCCGCACGTGGGCGGGACGCGGTGCCCGCGCCTTTCGGCTTGCGCCCTCATGGGCCGAATGGCAAGTGTGCGCGCAGAAATGCGGATCCTTCTTGGCCTCGGCGTGGGAGTTTCGATCAGCGGGGCAATCGCCCTGGGCATCGGCTGCGGCGGTGCGAGCACCAGCAACGGGTTCGATGCGAGCGACGCCGGAGGCAGCGGCGACGGCGGCGCCGTGCTCGTGAGCGACGGCGGCGGTCTCGCCGAAGGCGATGGTGGAGGCCCCGTCGGCACGACGCTCTTCTACGTGCACACCGACACCACGCTCTATTCGCTCGATCCGAACGACGTCTCGGCCGCGCCCACGAAGATCGGCGACTTCGATTGCATCACGGGCTCCGGCGGCTCGAAAGCGATGACCGACATCGGCGTCGCGAAAGACGGCAGCCTTTACGGCGTGAGCCAAGGTGCGGCCTATCCGCTCACGATCACGGGAAGCACCGTGCATTGCGCGGCGACGTGGCCGCTGCCGGGCACGAGCAACAACTTCTACGGGCTCACCGTCGCTCCGGAGAACACCGTCGACACGAGCGAAACGCTCATCGCCGCCGACAACCAAGGCGCGCTCTACAAGATCGACGCGAACTCCGGCGCGACGACGCAAGTCGGAACGTTCGGCTTCGACTCGAGCTCCGGCAAAAAATGGGTGCTCTCCGGCGACATCGTGTTTCTCGCGAACTCCGGCAGCCCCGTCGGCTTCGCCACCGTGCGCACGTGCGATACGAACGGGAGCAACTGCGCGACCACCGACACGCTCATTCAAATCGACGTGGCGAAAGTGAAGCCGGGCACGCAACCCGTCATCCAATCGGTGCAGGGCGCAGTGAACAAAGGCGCGTGGTGCACGAACCCGGCGTCGCCGGCCTCCTTCGGCAGCATGTTCGGAATCGCAGCGTTCCAAGACAAGGTCTACGGATTTTCGCGCGAAGGCGATGTCGTCGAGATCCACAACAGCGACGGCTCGGGCTGTCTCGTGAACGCCTACAGCTCGATGAAATTCGCGGGAGCCGGAGTCACCACGAGCGCGCCGGTGATCGTGCCGCGCTGACGTTTTTTTCGATGTGACGAAATATTACGACTTCGTCATCTAAAGCGCACTTGAGCTTGTGTACGTTGCACGTCGATGAAATCGACGCTCGCTCTATCCCTTCCCGTCGTCTCGCTGTTCATCGCGTCGGCCGCTTTTGCCCAGCCTGACGCACCCCCGGCGCCGACCGCGCCTGCAACGCCTCCTCCGGCGTCGACATCGGACACGTCGTCGAATCCGCCGATCGTCCCGACCACGCCTGCAGCTCCGGACACCACGACGACGCCGCCGCCGTCACCGACCGACATTGCCGTCGCGACGAACAACGGCTCGCCGGACACGGCGCCGCCTCCGGGAAACAATCCCGCGCTCGCGAAAGACGGTTACCCCCTCGCGGGATTTCACGGCGGCCTCTTCTACTTGCGTGACGCCGACGACAACTTCCGTCTCTACATCCAAGGTCGCGCGCAGATCGACAGCTACAACTATCTCGGGCCGGGCATCTCGAGCTCGACGACGCTCGTGCCCACGATATTTTTGCGACGGATTCGTCCCGAGCTCACGGGCGAAATTCTCAAGCGCTGGCAGTTCTCGATCGCCGGCGAGTTCGGAGCGACGTCGCTCGACAATCCGAGAGGCAGCGGCACCGAGACTTCGGCCGCAGCTCCAGGCGCGGCACCGACCGCGACGAGCGGCAAATACGGCAGCGCCCAGACCGCGCACATCTCCGCGGCGCCCACCGACGTGTACTTGAACTTCCACGGACACCCGCTCTTCAACCTGCAAGTCGGGCAGTTCGATGCGCCGTTCATGATGGAGAATCGAACGAGCGACAAATATCTCCCGTTCATGGAGCGCTCGCTGGCCGTGCGCGACATCGGCATTCCGACGAACAAAGAGATCGGAGCGATGGCATGGGGCGAGATGGAAAATAAGCTCGTTTTCTATGCGGTCGGGCTCTTCGAC
>JAICXU010000843.1 GCA_025934595.1 Polyangiaceae bacterium
CGCAATCGTGGCGTGAGCGCATGGCGACGAGCCCGATCTCGGTGGCCGCGTGCATCACGGTGGGGTTTCTCTCCGCGCTTCACTTCGTCACGTTGCATGTCGCGCTTCGCGGCGCGACGGGCCTCGGGAGCGAGCTCGCGATCTTGCTCGGCGCGATGTGGCTCGCGCTCGCGGTGATTCTTCCGCGCACGCGCCGCAATCCGATCCTCGGCATTCGCACGGCCTGGACGCTCTCGTCGGACGAGAATTGGGCGCGCACGCATCGCATGGCGTCGTACACGGTCCTCGTCGGTGGTCTCCTCTCGCTTGCCGCCGGCTTCACGGGCATGAGCGGCGCCGCCCTTTTCGCGGTCATCGTCGCCGTCGCGAGCGCGCTCGTCCCGGCCGTCTATTCGTGGGCGATCGCAAAACACACCGCGTGACGAATCGCCTTATTTTCTAGGGCTTCACGAGCCATCCGGACCGGCTTCCACGATTGCCGCGTCGACGCCCGCGTCCGATTTCGTACCGGCGTCCGTTCCTCCGTCGTCGGGTGAGCAGGAGACGTCGGCCTCGATCGCGCCGGCGTCAGGCGATGCGATTTCACCGCAGGTGAAGCCTCCGAACACGATCTCGCCGTTGCTCTCGTCCGCCCACCTCCAGCCGTTCTTTCCGGTCGAATCATACGGAATGGTGAAGCCGCCGACGGTGACGGTGATCGTGCCCGACGCGCTCGGCACCGACGAAGTGAGGTACGTGCACGACCCGAGCTGATCGCGAATCGAGACGAGCGCGTCGTCGAGATCCGTCTCGGAGGTCGCGGGATAATAATGTGGCGAGCCGGATCTCGCACGCCCGCCCGCGTCGGCCATCGCATCGAGCACGCTGTCGTTCTGCGTATCGCCTGGATCGTGAATGCCGATGACGTAAGTCGGTAGCCCCGCGCTCGCGTTGTCCGAAATCCGCTGCACGGTGCGCGCGTCGTCGAGACACAGCTCGGCATCGGATCCGCATTGCGTTTGCGCGGGGTCGGCGCACGTGCACGTGGTCTTGTCGAGCTCGGCGTTGCAGTTCGGGCCACCGTCGGTCGCGAGCACGATCGCGCGCGCCGTGCTCGCCGCGCGAATGCCGAGCAGCTGCGTCGCGGCGGTGGAGATCGCGTCCGCCGTCGGCGTGCCGCCGAGCGGATCGGTGCCCTGCATCCGATCGATGAGCGCCGACACGTTTCCGGTGGCCGGCGCGAGATCGGCCGAAGCAGGAACGGCGCACGTTCGATTCGAATGCCCAGTCGGAAAAATCAGCCCTCCGATTTCCATCGACGAATCGACCGATGGCAAGACCGACCCGAGCGATTTCGTGAGCACCTGCCAGCGCGTGCTGCCATCGGGCGAAAAAGCGTCCGCCATCGATCCGGACGCGTCGAGCACGAACATGACCGACGGCTCCGCCTTTTTCAACGCGAACGTCCCCGGAATGCACGGCACCGATGCGTCCGGTCCTGCATCGCCCGCGTCGCCGATTTCGCTCCCGCGCAGATCATCGAGCTCGCTGCGCGCACCGCAGCTCACGGACGCGATCATGGCGATCGCGGCAACGGCAGAGAACGCGAACGCGCGAGACATGAGCGAGGGATTCTGCCTCGATCGCGAAAAATCGCTAGGGCACGCTCGATTTCGAATGGCTCGGCTGCTCGACGATCAACATGCGAACGCATCGCGGTCCGAGCGGCACGCGGGCGCCACCGGTCTCCCAGAGGATGGGGCCGAAGTCGTTCGGGATCGCGTCGACGAGCGATGTGACGCCGGAGATCGCGATGTGCGCGTCGCGAGCCTCGGACGTCGGATTCATCACGAAGACCACGCGCGGCGCACCGGACGCGTCATCGTGCACCGCGACGAACACGTCGGCCGGATCGCACGTGAAGGTCGGCAGCTCGAGGTCCTCGATTCGTTTCGCGACGAGCGCGTCGGCGCGAGACACATCGCTCAAAGGCTCGATTTCAAGGCCTTTCGCATCATACGCAGACGAGAGCTTGCGGAAGCTCCCGTCGCGATCCGGCATGCGCGGACCGATCGTGACTTTGATTCCGCGGCGAGACGCGGCTCGCAAATCCGAGATGAGCTCGCGCTTTACGCCACCGGCGGTCGCGCACACGATCCACTTTGCGTCCGCGATGCTCTCTTCGAACGTCTCGCCGGCGGCATAGGCGAACGGAACTCCGCGACGAAGCAGCGCGCGCTCGAACGCACGTACGTAACCTTCGCCCACGAGCGGCGCCGGCTCGTCGCCGCCGTCGAAATCGTCTTCGAGACAGCTCTCGCGAAAGCTGCCCCCCATC